>DASVYZ010000370.1:0-5486 GCA_036391935.1 Burkholderiaceae bacterium
GTCGGCTCGTTGGCCAGGCGCTGGCCATCCAACAGCACCAGCGTGCGCGGCAAGCCCAGGCCGCGCATATTGAATACCGTGCCGCCGCCGGCCGATAGCGCGTTCTGCGTGGAGCCGACCGAGAGCGATTGCATGACGTCGGCGACCGAGGTGTAGCCCAGCTTGGCGAAGTCGGAAGCCTTGAGCACTGTGACCGGCAAGGCGGTTTCGGCGTCGGTGCGCTTGATCGAGGAGCCCGTCACTTCGACGCGGGCGACTGGTGCTTGCGTTGCGGCATCCGTGCTCGTTGCCTGCACGGGGGCTTGTGTTTCCTGGGCTTGGGCTTGATTCAGGACAGCCAGCACCGCAAGGGTGACGGACGACAGCAGCATGGTGTTGCGATTCTTCATGAAGCATCTCCAGTTTTTATAGTGTGGTAACGGCGCCGCCCATGGTCCGTATGGGCGGATGGGCCGGCTGGAGCACCTCGCGTACTCCGTGCCTCGGCGGCGAGGGCGCGCAGCAATGCCGCGGCCGAGGGCGCTTCGGTCGTTTGATCGGGCTTGTTACGGAGCCCGGCATCTTGCGTGCCGGGCGAGGCGGCGTATCCGCCTCATGCCGCACCGCTTCGGCCAGGCATGCTCGTTGGCCGGTCAGCTGCACGGACTGTGAGCCGCCGGTGCGCGGTCGACGCGCGCACCGGGCGGGGGTGGAACACCTCGCGTATTCCGCGTCGCTGCTGCGAGGGCAAAATGATGCCGAGGCGCAGTCGATCCTGTCTCCAGCTTTTGCTTCTACAAATCAGTCCGCTGCGTTTCTGCGCCGCGTTTTTTCGCACGCATTCAGGCGCAATATCACCCGCGCGAAAACACGCGCGTCACACGTTCAAGGTGGGCGCGCATGGCGCGCTTGGCCCCTGCCGGATCGTGTGCCATGATCGCCTGCAGCACGCGCCGGTGGTCGGTCAGCGTTTCCTGTCGCAACGCTTCGGTCTGGAAGTGCTCGGTCAAGCGATGCCACAGGCGGCCGCGCTGGTCCCACAAATACTCGACTACGCCGACCATCGCGCTATTGCCCGTCGCCCGCGCGATCGAGACGTGAAACGCGCGGTCGGCCAGCTCGTCGGAGAGCTTGATATCGTGAAGCCGCTCCATCTCTTCCGCCGCGCGCAAGATCGCATCGATCGCGCTATCGCTCGCCACGCGCGCCGCAATGGCCGCCACCTCGGGTTCGATCAGGCGCCGTGCCGACAGCACCTCGAACGGACCGGGGCCGCCTTCCTGCGCATTGGCCGGCGCCTCTTCCTTTTCCACCACATACACGCCGGAGCCGCCGCGCACTTCCACGTGACCGGTCAGCTCCAGCGAAATCAAGGCTTCGCGCAAGGAGGCGCGGCTGACGCTGAGCTTGGTTGCCAGGTCGCGCTCGGAGGGCAGGCGTTCGCCTGGGCCGATCTTTTCCTCGCGTATCAAATCCTGTATGCGCCCCGCCACGACGCGATACAGCCGCGGTTCGTGAGCGGTATTCCTGGATGCGGGACTGGTCATATCTTTCGGTGGTTGTGGTTTCTCGACCAAAAGATTATATCCAATTTCGCATCTGGTCAGGCCATTTTAAATTGGTCAGACAAATTTCGCAATCTGGTCTTACCAATTTATTTTGCTTGTGGCATACTGGCCACATGTGAGGGGCTTGATCCCTCGTTTCGCCATCGTTTTTTGCGCGCTGCGGGCGCGCCGGAGATCGACCCATATGTCTCAATTCATCAATCAGGATTTCCTGCTCAATACAGAGGCCGCGCGCAAGCTCTATCATGAGGTGGCGGCCGGCTTGCCCATCATCGACTATCACTCGCACCTGCAGCAGGGCGAAATCGCCGCGCGCAAGACCTTCCGCAACATCGCCGAACTCTGGCTCGGCGGCGACCACTACAAGTGGCGTTTGATGCGCACCTGCGGCGTGCCGGAAGAATGGATAACCGGTCAGGCCAGCGATGAGCAAAAGTTCCGCGCCTTTTGCAAAGTGCTGCCGCTGGCGATCGGCAATCCGATCCACCACTGGAGCCATCTCGAGTTGCGCCGCCTGTTCGGCATCACCTTGAACATCAACGAAACCACTGCCGGCGCGATCTGGGAGCAAGCCAACGCCAAGCTGGCCGGCATGGATACCTGGGCTTTTCTCGAGCAAGCCGGCGTGGAAATCGCCTGCACCACCGACGACCCGGCCGACGATCTGGCGCAGCACGCCGAGATCGCCGGGTCGGCGCTCAAGACGCGCGTGCTGCCGGCTTACCGTCCCGACCGCGCGATGCGCATCAACCGCGAGGATTTTCCTGCCTATCTGGAAACGCTGGGCCGCGTTACGGGCGTGCGCATCGATTCCTTCGCTGCGCTGGTCGCCGCCTTGGACAGGCGCGTGACTTACTTTCACGAGCGCGGCGCGCGCATCTCGGACCACGCCGTCGACACCACGCTGCCGGCGATCGGGCCCGACGCGGCGCAGTTGGAGCGCTTGTTCGCCAGGCGCGTGGGAGGTGCGCAACTCAGTGACGCCGAACTCGGCCAATACCTGTTCGGCTTGCTGGCCGAGGTCGGCAAGTCCTACGCGCGCCACGATTGGTCCATGTGCCTGCACATCGGGGCGCAGCGCAACAACAATGGCCGTATGTTGCGTATGCTGGGCCCGGACACAGGCTACGACTCGATCTCCGACATGACCACAAGTGCCGGCCTGGCCGCCTTGCTCGACAGTCTCGATGCGAAAGACCAGTTGCCGCGTACCGTGCTGTTCAATCTCAATCCGGCGATGAACGAGGTGCTGTCTACCATGATCGGCAACTTCCAGGGGGGCGGCCAGTTCGGCAAGGTCCAGTTCGGCCCGGCCTGGTGGTTCAACGACCACAAGGAAGGCAACCTGGCGCAATTGATCAGCTTGGGCAACCACGGCGTGCTCGGCACCTTCGTCGGCATGGTGACCGATTCGCGCAGTTTCGCTTCCTATCCGCGCCACGACTATTTCCGCCGCCTGGTGTGCCGCCAGTTCGGCGCGTGGGTCGAAGGCGGGGAGTATCCGGCCGACTTCGACACACTTGGCCAGATCGTGCGCGGCATTTGTTACGACAACGCCAAGCGTTACTTCAAGCTCTGAGGCGACATGGGCAATTCGCAAAAAGTATTGTGCATACATCCCGACGACAGCATGCTGGTCGCTTTGAGCGACTTGAATGCCGGCGAAGTCGTCAATTGGGAAGGCGAGTCGATACTGATCTCGACGCCGGTCAAGGCCAAGCATAAATTCGCGCGGCGCAGCTTCGCTGCCGGCGGGTTGCTGAGCCTGTACGGCGTGACGGTAGGCCGTGCCACGCAAGCCATCAAGCGCGGCGAAGCGGTGACGACCGACAACCTGGAGCACTACACGCCGGAAGTGGAGCTGGGCGAAAGCAAGCCCTATCGCTGGACGCCGCCGCCCGTTGCGCAATATGGCGGCGCGACCTTCCCCGGCGTGGTGCGCGCCGACGGCCGTGTCGGCACGGCGAATTATTGGCTGGTGTTTCCGCTGGTGTTTTGCGAGAACCGCAACGTCGAGCACTTGCGCCATGCGCTCGAAGGCCCGCTCGGCTATAGCAGCAACGACCTGGCCAGCCTGACGCTGTCCTTGCTCGGCGCCGAGATGGAAGAAGCCAGGCCTGTGGTGCGGCCGTTTCCCAATGTCGACGGCGTGCGCATCATTACCCATGCGGGCGGCTGCGGCGGTACGCGCGCCGACGCCCGCTCGCTATGCAAGATACTGGCCGCCTACGCCGACCATCCCAACGTGGCCGGGGTCACCGTGTTCAGCCTCGGTTGCCAGAACGCGCAAGTGAAGATGTTCGAAGAGGAGCTGGCCACGCAGAATCCGAAGTTCGGCAAGCCCTTGCTGGTCTACGAGCAGCAGAAATGGGATAGCGAGCAAGCCATGATGAAGGCCGTGGTGCGCGACACGCTGGAACAGTTAAAAAGCGCCAACCAGGTGCGGCGCACGCCGGTGCCGTTGTCGCACCTGAAGATCGGCGTCAAGTGCGGCGCCTCGGACGGCTTTTCCGGCCTTTCGGCCAATCCCGCCATGGGTCTGGTGTCGGACATGGTGGTGGCCTTGGGCGGCTCATCCATCCTGGCTGAGTTCCCTGAGCTCTGCGGCGCCGAAGCCAACATGATCGAGCGCTGCCAGAACGACGACGACAAGCGCCGCTTCCTCGGCATGATGCGCGACTTCGAGGCGCGTGCCGCCGCCGTCGGCTCGCACCTGGCGGAAAACCCCAGTCCGGGCAACATCCGCGACGGCTTGATCACCGATGCAATGAAGTCCGCCGGCGCGGCCAAGAAGGGGGGCAATTCGCCCATCGTCGCCGTGCTCGACTACGGCGAGCGTACCGAAAAGCCCGGCCTGGCGCTGCTCTGCACACCTGGCGGCGACGTCGAATCGGTTTCAGGCATCGTCGCGTCGGGCGCCAACGTGGTGCTGTTTTCCACCGGCCTCGGCACGCCGACCGGCAACCCCATCGTGCCGGTGTTAAAGATTTCATCGAACAG
Organism: Burkholderiaceae bacterium; assembly: GCA_036391935.1. GTDB lineage: Bacteria > Pseudomonadota > Gammaproteobacteria > Burkholderiales > Burkholderiaceae_D > PKWO01. Next base: position 4,548 of record DASVYZ010000370.1, read on the forward strand.
CCGCGTTGCCAGCAAGCTGTCGGATTTGATCGACTTCGACTGCGGCCCCGTGATCGATGGCACGCCCTTGCCCGACGTGGCCGGCAAGCTGTTCGACATGGTCGTGGCGACAGCAGGCGGGCAGTACAAGACCAAGGCCGAACGGCTCGAACAATACGACTTTATCTTTTGGAAAAGGGATATTTCCCTCTGATGCCGTAGTATGGAACAACTGCAACGCGAGCAGCCTTTTGCGCTGCCGATCAAATTCATCCAGTTCGGCGAAGGCAATTTCCTGCGCGCCTATTTCGACTGGATGATCGACTTGCTGAATGAACGTACGGGCTTCAATGCCGGCGTGGCCGTAGTGCGCCCGCGCGGCCATACGGTCAAGCCTGTGCTCGATGAGCAGGGCGGCATGTTCACGACCCTGGTGCAAGGCTTGAACGAAGCCGGCGAAGCGGTCAAGGAATTCCGCAAGATCAGTTGCGTGCAGCGCGAGATCAATGCCTCGACCATGTTCGACGAGGTGCTTGCACTGGCGCGCAATCCCGACACGCGCTATGTGGTGTCGAACACGACCGAAGCCGGCATCGCCGTCAACGACAGCGACCGATTCGGCGATATGCCGCCATCGGCATTTCCCGCCAAGCTGACGCGCCTGATGTATGAACGGTTCCGGCATTTCGAGGGCGATGCCGGGCGCGGCTGGGTCTTGCTGCCCTGCGAATTGATCGAACATAACGGACCGGCATTGAAGGCTGCCGTGCTGCACTTCGCGCAACTGTGGCGGCTCGGCGCCGAATTCGCTGCCTGGATCGACAATGCCAATACCTTCTGCTCGACGCTGGTCGACCGCATCGTCACCGGCTATCCGGAAGCGGGGATCGCGGAGATCGAAGCCGAACTCGGCTATCGCGACCGTTTCCTTGTCGCCGCCGAGTACTACTATGTGCTTCT
>DASVYZ010000371.1:0-3501 GCA_036391935.1 Burkholderiaceae bacterium
CTTGGCTTGCCAGCCCGTCACTGCTTCAAGGTAACTCCTGGCCGGCCCGGCGGGGTAGCCGAGAACGCCGAAAGATACCTGCTCGTGCAGGGCCTCAAGCACCGGCGCCGGCGCGGCAGCGTGGCAGCCGCGGCCAATGCCGTGTCGCCGAGGCGCTGGAAGATGCACTGCCCTTGGCAATCTTCCCTGCGCCTTTCCCCATTCCTTCGTATGCGCTGGAGGCGTACTTCCGTCGCCGGCATGCCGACGTGCCTGGACACGCCTTGCTGCGCGAACAGATGCGTTCGGCGCTCAGCGCCAGTTTATGATCTGTTTGGCATGCCAGACAGATCATCATCAGGCTCTTTCCGGCATCCCGTGATATTTTTCATCTGGTTTGTCCGTTTGCTTCTTCCCCGTGCATCTGCCTGGTAGACAAGGCATGGTGCCGCGTCATAATTTGCCGTCCGGCATTACCCGGCGGCCAAGGAGAGATCATGGAATTCGTTTTGACGTTTCAACAGCCGGTGGAAATCTACGAGCGCAATTACGATCCGGTGCGCGGTATCGAATATTTGCAGGAATGGCGCCGCTATATGGACACGATGTCTGCCGAGGGCATTTTGCGCGGCGGCAATCGCCTCGACTACACCAGCCCCACCACGGTGCGCGTGCGCGATGGCAAGCGCCAGGTGCAGGATGGCCCGTTCGCCACGACCAAGGATTTGCTCGGCGGTTACGTCCTGATCGACGTGCCCTCGCTGGAAGAAGCCTTGAAGTGGGCCGAGCGCAGCCCGAGTTCGCTGGTGGGGAGCACCGAGGTGTGGGCGGTCATGCCATCGGTCGGGAAGTGAACGCTCCCGCTGGAGAGCTTGCCGGCCTGGCAGCCGCTGCGGCCGAGCTGGCTGCTCGCGCGAGCTATGGCCGGCTGCTATCCTGGCTGGCCTGGCAGTGGCGCGATATCGCCGCGGCGGAAGATGCACTGGCCGAAGCGTTCGCCAAGGCCCTGGCGCGCTGGCCAATCGACGGCGTGCCGTCCTCACCCGATGCCTGGTTGCTGACGACAGCCAAACGCACGCTGCTAATGCAGGCGAGGCGCGAAAAGCTGGCACAAGACCCGGCCCTGCTGGCGCTGTTTCCCGCCGAGGGGGAAGGTAATGGCGGAAACGCGCCTGAAGCTGAAGCGTTTCCCGACCACCGCTTGAAGCTGCTGTTCATCTGCGCGCACCCGGCGATCGATCCGGCAATCCGCAGCGCGCTGATGCTGCAGACAGTGCTGGGGCTCGATGCCAACCGCATTGCAAGCGCCTATCTGGTCAAGCCCGGGACGATGACCAAGCGCTTGGTACGCGCCAAGTCCAAGATCAAGGCGACGGCGATCCGCTTCGAAGAGCCGGAACCGGCGGAGCGGCCGGAACGTCTGGCTTCGGTGCTGGAGGCGATCTATGGCGCCTATACCCTGCATTGGGGTCAGCTCGATCAGGATGGAGCAAACGATTTGGCCGGAGAAGCGCTTTACCTTGGGCTCCTGGCGGCACAGGCCATGCCCGACGAGGCGGAAGCCCTGGGCTTGGCATCGCTCCTGGCTTGTTGCGAAGCGCGGCGGCCGGCGCGGCTCGATGATGCGGGGCGCTTCGTGCCGCTCGATCTGCAGGATGCGCGGCGCTGGGACGGCGCCATGCTGCGCGAGGCGCTGGCTTTGCTGGGCCGTGCCGCGAGACTGGAGCGGCCCGGGCCCTATCAGCTTGAAGCGGCGATACAGGCGGCGCAAATGCATGGCGTGATCGCGGGAAGCATGCCATGGGACGACATCGCCAGCCTATATTCGCGCCTGCTGACGCTCTCCCCTACGCTGGGGGCGCGCATCGGGCATGCGGTAGCGCTGGGCCTCGGGTCGGGCGGCGCGCTTGCGGGCCTGCACCTGCTTGATGCCATGGACGACGCATCGCTGTCGACGCACCAACCATGGTGGGCGGCCAAGGCGCGCCTGGCCTCACTGGCGGGCCGGCGCGAGACGGCAGTTGCGGCTTACGAGCGGACGCTGGCGCTTACGGTAGAGACGGCGGTGCGCGACTGGTTGCAGATGCAGTTGTCGGCCATGAAGGCAGGTTGACGTTAGCCCCGCCCCCCGCTTTTCAGTTGTCCTCCGGCTCGCTCAAGCGATGTGCATCGCCGGCGCCGATATGCATGCCATAGATGCGCTTCAAGTCGGCGATGCGTTCCAGGCTTTCCGGCCCGAAGGCGCACTTGCCTTCGAAGGCGTGCAACACGATGCCTTCGACCAGATCGCCGAGGCTCAAGTCGTGGTATTCGGCGATGGCTTTCAATACCTTGAGCATTTGCTTTTCTATGCGCAAGCCGGTTTGCACGCGCTCGACCACCACGCGTTTGCCCTTGGTTTTGTCCAATTCAGCCATGCGTCTTCCTTTGTGCCGCCTGATCGGACAGGCGGCGTACCAAGGCCAGGATAGTGCTCATGCCGGCTCCATCGCGGGCACGCGGTCGGGCAACAGAAAGTGGCTGCGCGCCTTGTCGGATGCGAGCAGCTCGGGCGTGTAGTAGCCGCTTAACAATGTGCGCTCGAACAAGTCGCGTTGCGTGGCGATCAGGGTTTGCCAATCCGAAGCGTCATCGGCCAGCCGGCCTGCAACGATGGCCATGAAGGCGACGGTGATTGTTTCATGGTAAAGCTGGGGTTTGCCGGCATTGGCGGCGATTCGACGCAGGCCGTCGCGCATGGCGATACAGGCTTCGAGAAAGGGCCGGCTTTGCAGCAGCAGGCAGGCCGCGCGGATGTGGGCGGCGTGGTCGAAGTCTTGCGGGGCCAGCGTGCCGGCGATGAAGCCGGCCAGGAAGATTTGGTCAGTCATGATGGCACCTCGTATGTTACCAAGGTAACATAATAACAAATTGCCACAGATAAGCACAATGAGCGATAAGGCCCGAGCCCGAACCGGGTGCCGCTATACGAACGGCATAGGCAAAGAAGCCCTGGTGGATATTCTGGCGAGCGTTGCGTGAACCGTCATGGCGTGCCGCGGCCAGCCGACGCCCGCCATCGCGTGCGGTGCCGCAAGCAGTCCGGCCATTACCTTGGCCCGATCAGGTGCGGATAGGTGAAACAAGTAAAGTGAATGGCATTCACCGCGCAGTGAATCAGGATGGGTGCCTCGATGCGACCGGTCGCCTGGTATGCCCAGGCATAGCCGAGGCCGGCCAGCGTTGCCAGGGCGGCGAACGTGGCGCCGCCTCCCATGTGGGCGGCGCCGAACAGCATGGCTGAGACGAGCGCGGCAATGACGGCCGCCGGCTTGGCGCTTCCAGCCATGTTTGCCAGTTGCTGCTGGATGAAGCCGCGGAACAGGGCTTCTTCGGCTACGACGGTGAAAAACAGGTTGATTGCAACAAAGATGGCGGCGGTTTCGTTGAACTTGGGGTCGAGGCGCACGTAGCCTGTTGCCATTGCCGTGCCCAGCACGGCGATCACCGTGATTGCGCCGATCGGCAGCGCGCGTCGCAGCG
>DASVYZ010000372.1:0-1845 GCA_036391935.1 Burkholderiaceae bacterium
CCGTACCGAGCCCCCGAAGACACCGGGTTGAACGCACATTGCGATTCGAGCATAAGCCCGGCTCCCGCCCCTTCATTGCCCCGCCGATAACTCGTATAGTAGAGCGCATACAAAGGAAATGTATGCCGCGCACGATCCTGATACCGATTCCCAATCACGACTTCGACCCGAGCGAAGTCGCCGTGCCTTGGAAAATCCTGCGCAGTGCGGGCCACCGCGTCCTGTTCGCGCCCCCGGATGGCAGACAAGGCTATCCCGATCCCATCATGCTCTCCGATATCGGCCTCGACCCCTGGGGCTGGATTCCGGGCTTGAAGGAACTGCGCGTGATCGGTTTGATGCTGCGTGCCGATGCCAATGCGCGCGCGGCTTATGGCGAACTGGAGCGCGACGCCGGCTTCCGTGCGCGACGGCCACGATCTTTCGGCACACTGGTCCGGCGACGTGCATTCTTTCGCCCAACAATTTGCCGCCATGCTGGCTGAAACAGAGGAGACACCATGATCAAGGGATTGCGTACCGTCATCTACCCTGCCCCCGATTTGCAAGCCGCCAAGCTCTGGTATGGAAAAGTGCTGGAGCGCGCGCCTTATTTCGACCAGCCGTTCTATGTCGGGTTCGCAGTCGGCGGCTTCGAGTTGGGCTTGGCGCCCGATGCCAAGCCAGGCACCGCGGGCGCGCAGGCGCTGTGGGGCGTGGCCGACGCCGATGCGGCCTACACGCGTCTGCTGGAATTGGGCGCCACCTCATTGGAAGCGGTAACCGAAGTCGGCGACGGCATACGTGTCGCAGCGGTGCAGGACCCTTTCGGCAACCGCTTCGGCATTATCGAAAACCCGCACTTCAAGACTGAGGACGTGGAGTAATCGCGGAGCCATCACAGGAATAAAATGGACACGCAACAATTGGCCAGGCTGGTCGAGCTTGAAATGCCTTATGGTAAATACAAGGGCAGGCTGCTGGCCGACCTGCCGGGGCACTATCTCGGCTGGTTTGCGCGCGAAGGCTTTCCCAAGGGCGAACTGGGCGGCTTGCTGGCATTGATGTACGAGCTGGATCACAATGCCTTGCGCCATTTGCTCGACCCTTTGCGCAAGACGCGCTCGCCGCATTAAGGCGGTGTCAGCGGCAGACACCCGGCGTGCTCATGCGGCGCTGGGTATAATCTGCCATTTGCACCAAACCGGTTATCGCCATGTTCACCCCCGCATCACGCAGCAGCACTCCCGACTACCCTCTGCTGGCACGCCAGCTCCAGAGCATCCTCGAAGACGAATGCGACCTGACGGCCAATGCCGCGCAATTCTCGGCCTTCGTCTACGACACCGTGGCCGACTTGAATTGGGCCGGCTTCTATCTCGCCCGCCCGGCGAAAAAAGGCGGCGCCGGCGAACAGGAATTGCTGGTCGGCCCGTTCCAGGGAAAGGTCGCTTGCGCACGCATCGCTTTCGGCAAAGGCGTGTGCGGCACCTCGGCGGCGGAGCGCCGTACTGTGCTGGTGCCCGATGTGCATGCCTTCCCCGGCCACATTGCCTGCGATTCGGCCTCGAATTCGGAAATCGTGATGCCCGTCATCAAAAACGGTACGCTGTATGGCGTATTCGACATCGACAGCCCGAGCCTGAACCGCTTCAGAGAAACCGACCGCGAAGGCTTGGAAAGCCTGCTTGCCGTGTTCGTTGCAGCGACGGATTTTTCCTGAGCCGGAAGTCGCGGCCCTTGCGTTCGGCGCATAATCGTCGATCAAGCGCACCTCCCGCGGTTCAGCCCAGCGCCGCCAGCACCGCCTCGGCAATCTTTTGCGCGCCGATCACGTTAGGGTGGCCGACCGAGGCGACGTAGCAT
>DASVYZ010000373.1:0-2371 GCA_036391935.1 Burkholderiaceae bacterium
CAGGACCATCGACGCCTGGATCGAAAAAGGCAAGTTCGACACGCTGCTCGACATGTGGGTCAAGGGCATGCCGTTCGACTGGCGCAAGCTCCATGCGGGCAAAAAGCCGAAGCGTGTCAGCCTGCCGGGCTATCCGTTCGCGCGCGAACGTTACTGGGTGCAGGCCGAGGCCACCAATGCGCCGGCGCGGCCGGGCGCGATGCTGCACCCGCTGGTCCAGCGCAATACCTCGGGCCTGCACGGTTTGCGTTTCACAAGCGAATTGAGCGGCAATGAGTTCTTCCTGGCCGATCACGTGGTGCAAGGCCAGCGTATCCTTCCCGGCGTGGCCCAATTGGAAATGGCGCGCCATGCCGCCGGCGAGGTGTTCGGCGGCGGCGCCAGCTTCGAGATCGGCGACGTGACCTGGATCAGGCCGGTAGCGGTCGGTGCCGGCGGCTTGACGCTGCATATCGCCTTGTACCCGGAGGACGATGGCGCGATCGCCTATGAAATCCGTGGCGAAGCCGCGGGTGGAGGAAATGAAGAGAATGGCGAAGCGCCGTTGTACAGCCAGGGCCTGATCCTGGAACGCGATGCGGAGGAGGGCGCGCTGTCGCATGATCTCGCCGCGCTGCGCGGGCAATGTTCCGACCGTGTGCTGAGCGCGCAGCAATGCTATGCCGAGTTCGCCAAGCTCGGCCTGCAATACGGCCCGGCGTTCCAGGGCTTGCATGAGCTCTTCATCGGCAAAGACCGGTTGCTGGCGCGCATCGGCCTGCCTGCCCTGATGCAAAGGCGCGAAGACTCCAACCGCTACGGCTTGCACCCCAGCCTGCTCGATGCTGCCCTGCAGGCGACGATGGGCTTGCAAATGGCGCATGGCGGCATGAGCCTGATGCTACCTTTTGCGCTGGCTTCGTTCGAGGAATTGGCGCCTTGCGGCGCCGAGATGTGGGCCGTGGTGCGCCGCAGTGCCGGCAGTTCGGCGGCCGACACGGTGCAAAAGATCGATATCGACCTGTGCGACACGAGCGGCACGGTGTGCCTGCGCTTTCACGAATTCAGCATGCGTGCCGCGGCGCCGACGGAGGCGCCGTCATTCGACGGCAAGCTGCTGTTGGCGCCGGTGTGGGACGTCGTCGATCCGGCCCTTCTTGCCGCACCGTCCGCCGGACGCATGGTGGTAATGGGCGGCACGCCGGCACAGCATGAGGCGCTTTTGCGTGAACATGCGCAGGCAGTGGCGGCGGATTTGCCCACGGCGGCGGAAGTCACGGCAATCGAAGCGGCATTGCGCGAATACGGGACAATCGATCACATCGTGTGGATAGTTGGCGACGGTGGGCTTGCTCAGGAAGACGATGGTGCGTTGATCGCCGCGCAGGAAGAGGGCGTCATTTTCGGTTTCAGACTGGTCAAGGCCCTGCTCGCGCTCGGCTTCGGAACTCGGCCTTTGCACTGGACCGTGCTGACCAGCGATGCGCAGGCGGTGCACGGATGCGATACGATCGCTCCGGCGCACGCCGGGGTGCACGGCTTCATCGGCACGATGGCCAAGGAATTCCGGGGCTGGCAATTGCGCCTGATCGACCTGCAGCGCGAAGCGCCCTGGCCCTGGCATACGCTATTCCGCCTGCCCTATGCGGCCGGGGGCGATGCGCTGGCCTGGCGCAGCGGACAATGGTTCAGCCAGCGCCTGCTGCCGCTTGCGCCGGAAGCGGACGGCGGGCGAAATCCCGCCTACCGCCAGGGCGGCGTCTACGTGGTGATAGGGGGCGCAGGCGGAATCGGCCAGGCCTGGAGCGAGCACGTGATACGGCATCACCGTGCGCAAGTCGTGTGGATCGGGCGCCGCGCGCCTGACGAAACGATCGAGGCGGCACAGGCGCGGCTCGGTGCCCTGGGACCGGCGCCGCTCTATATCTCAGCCGATGCCGCCGACCTGGGCGCGATGCTGCGCGCGCGCGAAGAGATTCTGGCGCGGTTCGGCGCCATCCATGGCGTCATGCACGCAGCCATCGCCCTGCTCGATCGCGGCCTGGCGCAGATGGACGAGGATCGCATGCGTGCCGGCCTCGCGGCCAAGGTGCACGTCAGTGTGCGCATGGTGCAAGCCTTCGGCATTCTGCCGCTCGATTTCATGCTGTTCTGTTCCTCGCTCCTGAGCTTCATGAAAGCCGCCGGCCAGAGCAATTATGCCGCCGGCTGCACCTTCAAGGATGCCTATTGCCTGCATTTGGCCGGACGCATGCCGTATCCGGTGAAGGCGATGAACTGGGGCTACTGGGGCAGTGTCGGCGTGGTGGCTTCCGATCTGTACCGCGAGCGCATGGCGCGCCAAGGCATCGCTTCCATCGAAGCGGATGAGGGCATGGAGGCGCTGGACGCC
>DASVYZ010000374.1:0-5453 GCA_036391935.1 Burkholderiaceae bacterium
GCGTCAGCCGCGAGCTGGTTTCTGAAGCCAGCGTTTCATTGGTCGAGAGGCTGAACAGCGTGCCGCCATCGCCATCGGGCATCACGAGCCGGCCGTCGGGGCGCAGATCGAAGCCCTGGCGCTCGAGCGCCGCAAGCAAGGTATTGATGGCCCAGGGCGCGCCGTTCGACTGGATATTGACCGAGAGCTTGGCATCGAATTGATTGATCAGCTGGTGCAAACCGCGCGCACGCTTCATGACCGAGGTCATGTCGGGCACCTCGGCTTCGGCGTCGATCTGGTCGCCGAACTGGCGCAGATGGCCGACCAGTTCGGAAAATTCGATTTCATTGAGCATGCTGTTTCGGTTAGCAAGTTGTATGCCGACATTCAGTGCGACGTAAGTATTTCCCGATTGAATCGTTTCCCAGATGTCGTCTTCGCGCAAACCCACCACGTGCACCGGCTTGTTGCCGACGTGGCGCAGCGACTGGGCGGCTTGCAGCACACGCTCGCCGCGCACCTTGCCCGCCAGGCCGACCGGGATCAGGCAATCGACCATCTCGTCGACCGGCAAAGGTGGTTGCACGGGAGCATCTTGCCGCTCCGCCGCTGCCTGCTCCAGGCTTTGCTGCTCCGCTTCCCCGACAAACTCCTGCCCTTCGGCATACATTGGTTCCATTGGAGTTTCATCACCGAAAGAAGGTTCCTGGCGCACTCCCGATTCGCCGTCCGGGATGCGACCGGGGTCAGGTCTTTGTTCCATCAGCACATCGTCGTGATCCGAGGAGAAAGCGCGCTCGACACTCTTCTTGGCGCGGTATTCCTGCCACTTGTTATAGATGAAGACACCAACGACGATGGTGCCGCCGATTGCGATGAGGCTTAATTCCAGATCGGTCATGCGTTCATTGCTCTCTTGTGTTATTCAGGTAGCGGCGGCTCGAATCCATCAGGCCGCCTGCACGTCGGCGAAACTCGCGGCCGATTCCATGTCCACGGCCACAATGCGCGATACGCCCTGCTCCTGCATTGTCACGCCGATCAATTGCTGCGCCATCTCCATCGCGATCTTGTTGTGCGAGATGAACAGGAACTGCGTATAGGACGACATGCGCTTGACCATGTTGCAGAAGCGCTCGGTGTTGGCGTCGTCGAGCGGCGCGTCCACCTCGTCGAGCAGGCAGAACGGCGCGGGGTTCAACTGGAACATCGAGAATACCAGAGCCGTCGCCGTCAGCGCCTTTTCGCCGCCCGACAGCAAGTGGATGGTGGCGTTCTTCTTGCCCGGCGGCTGGGCCATGACCTGCACGCCGGAATCGAGGATTTCCTCACCCGTCATCATCAGCTTGGCATTGCCGCCGCCGAACAGGATGGGGAACAGTTCGCCGAAATGGTGGTTGACCTTGTCGAAGGTGTCTTGCAACAGGTCGCGCGTTTCCTTGTCGATCTTGTGGATCGCATCTTCCAGCGTCTGCATCGCTTCGGTCAGATCGGCGTTTTGCGCGTCGAGGAAATTCTTGCGCTCCGACGCCTGGGCCAGTTCGTCCAGTGCCGCCAGATTGACCGCACCCAGCGCCGCAATGGCATTGGTCAGGCGCGTCACTTCGCCTTGCAGGTAGGATGGGCGCAACTCGCCGGTCAGCTTCTCGGCCAGCGCCGCTTCGTCGGCCTGGGCTTCGGCCAATTGCTGGGCGTACTGTTCCTGGTTCAGGCGCGCCGCCTGCTCCTTCAACTGAAGTTCCATGATGCGCTCGCGCTGCGGCTGCAGACCGCGCTCGACTTGCATGCGTGTTTCTTCCTGCGTGCGCAGCTTTTGCGTCAATTGGTCGAGCTCATGGCGCGCGTCGGCCAGGGCGCGCTCCTGCTCGCTGCGCTTTTCCAGCAAGCTCTGCAAGCCGGCCTGGGCCGCCTGGTCGTCCAGGCTTTCCAGTTCCAGATGGCCTTGCTGCATGTTGGCAAACAATTGCGCGGCCTGTTCCAGGGCCGTGGCAATGCTGCGTTTCAATTCCTCGATCTTGTTGCGATGCGACTTTTCGGCGAATTGCGCCTCCTGCGCCTGGCGCTCCAGCTCGCGCAGGCGCAGACGCGCGTCGTTCAACTGCTGCTCCTTGGCCAGGTAGGCGGTCTGCCCGTCTTCGTGCGCTTCCTGGATTTGCGCCAACTCCACGTCCAGTTGTTCGAACTTGGCTTCCGATTCCGCCTTGATCTGCTGCTGCTCGGCTTCCTGCGCGCCGATTTCCGCGAGATCGGTTTCAATCTGCGTGCTGCGCTGGGTGTAGCGTTCCTGCACTTCGGAAAGTTTCATCACCTCGATCTGCAGGCTGTGCACGGTTTGCGTCAGGCTGGTGTCGCGCTGACGCAGTTCCTGCAGGCGCTGCACCAATTGCGATAAGGCAGCCTCGGCACGCACCGAACGCGTGCGCGCTTCGTCTGCCAGCATGTGCTGGGCACGCAACTGGCGCGTGATGTTTTCGATTTCCTGCTGACGCGCCAGCATGCCGTCCTGCTCCGAATCCGAAGCATAGAAGCGCACGCTGGTGTGGCCGATGGTATGGCCGGCGCGCGTGACGAACACGGCGCCCGCCGGCAGCTTGGCACGGTCGACAAAGGCGGCGTTGGTATCGTCGATGGCGTAGACGTCCCGCAGCCAATCCTGCATCAGGGCGCGCACGCCCGGATCGTTCAATTGCAGCAGAGAGATGAAAGGTTTCAAGCCGGCCGGCGGCTCGCCGGCGGGAACGGGTGCGCCGGCATTGGGCGAATACAGCGCGAGCTTGGCCGGCGGCGCATCGGCGAAGAAAGCCTTGGCCCAGTCGAGATTGGACATTTCCAGCGCCGCGGTGCGCTCGCGCAGGATGGCTTCGAGCGCCGTTTCCCAGCCCGTTTCGATATGCAGCTTTTGCCACAGGCGCGGCAGCTTGCCCAGCTCATGCTTGTCGAGCCAGGGCTGCACCTTGCCTTGCGACTGCACATTTTCCTGCAATTGCTTCAGGGCTGCCAGGCGCGCCTCGAGCTGTGCATTGGCGGCGGTTTCCTTGTTGACCTGCTCCTGCGCCGCGCGGCGCTCTTCTTCGCACAAGGGTTGCTGCTCCTGCGCCTCTTCGAGCTGCATGCGCGCTTCTTCCGAAGCCGCTTTCTTTTCCTCGAGCTGCAGCTTGAGGTTCTCCAGGTGCCCAAGGTCGGGCGCGCTCATGCCGCTCTTTTCCTGCAGCAGGCGCTCGCGCCGCACAGCCAGGCCGGACAAGACGTTGCCGGCATTGCGCTGGTGCGCCGATTCGAGTTCGATCTGTTGCTGCACCTGCATGATCTTCGCGCGCGACTCGGTGGTCTTCAGTTGCGACTCGCGCCAGGCTTGCTCCAGCGCCGGCAAACTATCGTTTTGCTGCTGCGCCGCCTCCTGCGACTGCTCGACACGCATCGCGTGCTCTTCCAGATGCATCTCGGCTTCGGCCAAGTCGTCCTGGAATTGCTGGCCCTGGCGCTGCTACTGGTCGCGCTGGGCCGTCAGCGAAGTGATCTGCGATTGGAGGCGGTTACGCGATTCGATCACGAACTTGATCTGCGCTTCCAGGCTGCCGATCTCGGAATTGGTCTGATACAGAAGGCCCTGGGCCTGGTGCATGCGGTCGCCGGCGCCATAGTGCGCCTGGCGCATGTGCTCCAGCTCGGCTTCGACGTGGCGCAGCTTGGCGTTCTGCTCCTCGAGGTCGGTGTTGGCTTTGTCGATATCGCGCAGCAGCTTTTCCTGCTCGGCCAAAGCTTCATTCTTGCGCAACAGCCAGAGCAGCTTTTGCTTTTCGTCCTGGTCGCCCTTCAATTCGTGGAAGCGCTTGGCCACCGCGGCCTGGGCTTCGAGCTTTTCCAGGTTGGCGTTCAATTCGCGCAGGATATCGTCCACGCGCTGCAGGTTTTCGCGCGTGTCGTGCAGGCGGTTCTCGGTCTCGCGGCGCCGCTCCTTGTACTTCGACACGCCGGCGGCTTCTTCGAGGAAGATGCGCAATTCCTCAGGACGCGCTTCGATGATGCGCGAGATCATGCCCTGCCCGATGATGGCGTAAGCGCGCGGGCCGAGCCCGGTGCCGAGGAAAATGTCCTGAATATCGCGCCGCCGTACCGACTGGTTGTTGATGTAATAGGTCGAGGTGCCGTCGCGCGTCAGTGTGCGCTTGACAGCGATTTCGGCGTATTGGCTCCATTGGCCCGAGGCTTTGCCGGCGCTATTGTCGAACACCAGTTCGACCGAGGCGCGCCCGGCCGGCTTACGGCTGGTGGTACCGTTGAAAATCACGTCCTGCATCGATTCGCCGCGCAGCTCGGAAGCCTTGGATTCACCCAAGACCCAGCGCACCGCGTCGATGATGTTGGATTTGCCGCAACCGTTGGGACCGACCACGCCAACCAGCTGCCCCGGCACCTGGAAATTCGTAGGATCGACGAAAGACTTGAATCCCGATAATTTGATCGAAGTTAGACGCACGTTATCAACTCTTAGCGTAAGCTGGCAAAACAAACAGGGCTACAGCGGCAATAAGGCAGCCTCGCAAAAGGCTCCCATCATATCATTTACAAGTGTTAAACCGTCACTTTTCCCGGATGGTAATAATGCCGGTCTTGTTGGTGGGAAAGTCGTTGCTGCCTGTATAATGATCCCGCTCCTTTCCCGACCCGCGTTTCGACTGCCATCGCCGTGAATCCCCATCTCGCCAAGCTGCACCCCTATCCGTTTGAAAAGCTGCGCCAATTGTTTTCAGGCGTGACGCCCAATCCCCAATATTCGCCCATCAGCCTGGGCATAGGCGAACCGAAGCACCCGACGCCGGCTTTCATCCGGCAAGCGCTGGCGGATAACCTGGGCGGTCTGGCCAGCTATCCAAGCACCTTGGGCAGCGAGGAATTGCGGCAATCGATCGCCGCATGGCTGGAGCGGCGCTATGGTTTGCCGCCCTTGAACCCGGCAACGCAGATTCTGCCGGTTTCCGGCTCGCGCGAGGCTTTGTTTTCGTTCGCCCAGACCGTGATCGCGCCTGCCGAGCCCGGAACGCCCGCAGCACTGGTGATGTGCCCCAATCCGTTCTATCAAATCTATGAAGGTGCGGCCTACCTGGCCGGGGCCGAGCCCTACTACGTCAATTCGGTCCCGGCACGCAATTTCGCACCCGACTATGGCAGCGTGCCCGACGAAATCTGGCGCCGCGTGCAACTGCTCTACCTCTGCTCGCCGGGCAACCCGACCGGCGCCGTGCTGACACTGGATGATTGGCGCGAATTGTTTGCCCTGTCCGACAAGCACGGTTTCGTCATCGCCGCCGACGAATGTTATTCTGAGATCTACTTCAAGGAAGAAGCTCCACTGGGGGCGCTCGAAGCGGCGCACAAGCTGGGCCGTCACGATTTTGCCCGCCTGGTCGTATTTTCCAGCCTGTCCAAGCGCTCCAACGTGCCCGGCATGCGTTCCGGTTTCGTGGCAGGCG
>DASVYZ010000375.1:0-3793 GCA_036391935.1 Burkholderiaceae bacterium
CGCTTGACGTTGAGATGGAAGCCGTGCTCATCGTCGTGATGGGCGAAGCCGCCCAGGCCGCCCGTGGCGGTGACGCGATGACAGGGAATGACGATGGGGAACCAATTGTTGCCGCAAGCCTGGCCCACGGCGCGCGGCGCCGAGCGGATCATGTTGGCCACCTGGGCGTAGGTCCGCACTTGCCCGAGCGGGATGGAGCAAATGACTTGCCAAACCTTGCGCTGGAATTCGGTGCCGACAAGGGCTAACGGCAAGTCGAAGCGGAAATCGGGTTCTTCGATATAGCGCCCTACCTGGCGCGCCGCTTCTTCCGCGACGGCATCGGTCGGCGCTTTTTCATCGAAGCTGGCCGGCAAATAGGTCAGCTCACGCACGGTGCCGCCTTCCGTGCGCACCCCTACCGCGCCGAACGGTGCTTCGACGATGGCGGAGAAGATGGCGTCCTGTGCTGCGATCTTTTGCATGCCTTGATTTTAGCGTTTGCTCCCCATTTTCGCCTGCATGCCTGCCACGAAGGCCGGCAAACCCGCATCGCGTGCCGCCTTGATCTTTTGCAGGTGCGGGTTCTCGCCCAATTTGTCGAGCAGGCTTCTCGCGCCGGGCAATTCATCGAGCAGCGGCAAACCGAACAGGCGCTGCGCGACCGAAGCGGCCATATCGGCGGAAAAATAAAACATGATGTCCGCCAGAGTCATGTCGGCGCCCGCCACATAAGGCGCAAACTTCGCTTGCCGCTTGATGGCCGCGAAACCGGCAACCAACTCGTCCTTTGCCTTGGCCTTGATCGCGTCCGGCACGGTGCCGCCGAAGAAGGCTTCGCCGAAACAGGAGCGTGCGGGAAGCTCGATATAGAGTTCGATCTGCTTGATCAGTTCGCGCACCCTGGCCCGCTCGAAAGGATCGGCCGGCAGCAGCGGCTTGCCTTGCCCGATGTCTTCGAGGTATTCCATGATCACGCTGGCCTCGGCCAGGTAGCCGCGCGGCGTCTCGAGCGCCGGCGCCTTGCCGCGCGGACTCTTGGCCAGAAAGGCTTCGCTATGGTCTGGGTAGGTAAGCACGTATTCGTAGGGAATGCCTTTTTCCAACAAGGCGAATTCCACCATGTTTACATAGTTGCTGACCGGGAAGCCAATAAGTTTAAGCATGGAGAACTCCTTGGAAAGGACGCACAGTGTAGCGCATTGCGCGCACATTGCCGCAGGTGTGCGCCCGTGCCGGGCGCACCAAAGAAAAAGGCGCATCTATCGATGCGCCTTGAAATACGGCTGCGTTCCCTGCCGCTTGTTGGCTATGCCCCAGCGGCTTTATGTGAAACGCATGTCTCCTCGTACATCCTCGGTATCGATACCGTTATTATTCCCCGCCGCCTTCAAAATCCTGTTCTGCCCGGCCAATCGTATGCCTTCTTATTTTTTCTGACTCGCACCCTGGAAGCGGGCGAGACCGCATCACTGCCGCCTGCTCAAACCTTGGGCACATTCGAGTAAGTCAGCACTTTACCAAAAGCTTTGCGTAATGCGCCAGTAATTTTGCCGCTTGATGGCTCGACGCGTCCAAACTACAACAGTGCGCTTGCAGGCAAGGCCTTGTTGATGTATTTGACATCGAAAACAATTAAACGATTGGCAATGTGCAGTGCAGCAAATGCCTCATGTGGCGGATTCATGTTGCGCCAGTGCCCACGCGACATGTTCACGCACCAATCCGGAGGCATCGTCACGCCGCGCTTCGAGCGCAGCTACAACCTCGGATGTAGTTGGCGCATTGCCGAGTGCGACGGCAATGTTGCGCAACCAGCGCTCGTGGCCGATGCGCCGTATCGCGCTGCCTTCCATCCTGCGCAAAAATTCCTCTTCGCTCCAACCGAACAGTTCGACCAGCGTCGCACCATCGAGGCCGTTGCGCACTTCGAAATCGGGCAGCACGGCGCGTTGCGCGAACTTGTTCCAGGGGCAGGCAAGCTGGCAATCGTCGCAGCCGAGCACGCGGTTGCCGATCGCGCGGCGGAATTCCTCGGGAATGCGGCCCTTCAATTCAATGGTCAGGTAAGAGATGCAGCGCCGCGCATCGACCTTATAGGGCGCGACGATGGCTTGCGTGGGACAAGCCGCGAGGCAGGCGCTGCACGAGCCGCAGTGATCGGCGACAGGCGCATCGACTGGAAGCGGCAAATCGGTAAAGATGTCGCCAAGAAAAAACATCGAACCCGCTTCGCGGCTCAACAGCAGCGAGTGCTTGCCGCGCCAGCCCAGGCCCGATTGCGCGGCGAAAGCAACTTCCATCACCGGCGCGGAATCGGTGAAAACGCGGTAGCCGAAATCGCCCACGCTGGCGCCGATGCGTTCGGCCAGTTGCTGCAAGCGGCTGCGCAGAACCTTGTGATAGTCGCGCCCGCGCGCATAGACCGACACGGTTGCCGCCGCGCCATTTTGCAGGCGCGCAGCTTCGGTGCCGCGCCAATCCTCACCGCTCGCTTGCGGCAGGTAATTCATGCGCGCGCTGATCACGCGCACTGTTCCAGGCACAAGTTCGGCCGGGCGGGCGCGCTTGCTGCCGTGCGCGGCCATGTAATCCATTTCGCCGTGGTAGCCGTTATCCAGCCATTCCTGCAGGCCACGCCCGTCGTCAGCCAGCGTCGCCTCGCTGATGGCCAGACCGGCAAAGCCAAGCTCGCGGGCCCAGGTCTTGATGGATGCCGCGAGCTTGCCGAGATCGATGGCGGAGTTTTCTTGCATAATGTTAAAAGAATCAATACCACCATTTTATTCGATGCAGCACTACCAAAACCTCTTGCACGACGAAGCCGGCACGATGGCGCTCGGCGCCGCCCTGGCCAAGGCGCTCGAGCCAGGCCTGGCGATCCACCTGCACGGCGACCTCGGCGCCGGCAAGACGACGCTGACACGCGCCCTGCTGCATGCCGCCGGCTATGCCGGCCACGTCAAGAGCCCGACCTATACGCTGGCCGAGCCCTATGCGCTAACGATTGCCGGGAAGCCCTTGCAATTGATGCATTTCGATCTTTATCGCATGGGCAGCCCGGAGGAATTCCTCGATGCCGGTTTTCGCGAAGAGTTCAACGAGCACAATGTCTGTATCGTCGAATGGCCGGAAAAGGCGGAACCGGTGTTGCCCGCACCCGACATTGCCGTCTATTTATCCTTGCCCCGTGATGGGCGCGAAGGACGTGAGGTAGAATTGCAGGCATTGTCCGCCAAGGGCACGCGCTGCCTGGACCGTTTGAAGTTCGCGCCGAATTTGTGAAGCCCGCTTTGAAACCCGCTGCCGTGAAGCCCACAACAAAAGCCCGTGCCGACACCACGCGCCGCACGGTGCTGAAAGCCGGCGCCACCCTGCTGCTCTCCGTATTCTCCACCTTGCCGGCGCGGAAGGCACAGGCGTCGCAAATCCTGGCCGTGCGCATCTGGCCTTCGGAAGACTACACGCGCGTCACGCTGGAAAACGACAGCGATTTGAAGGCCACGCATTTCCTGGTCAAGAATCCGGACCGCCTGGTGGTCGATATCGAAGGGCTGGAGCTGAACGCGGCGCTGAAAGACCTGGTGGCCAAGGTGCAAGGCGACGACCCTTACATCAAGCAGGTGCGTGTCGGGCAGAACCGGCCCGGCGTGGTGCGCCTGGTGTTCGACCTCAAGGAAGAGGTGAACCCGCAAGTGTTCACGCTGGCGCCCGTGGGCGGCTACCAGCACCGGCTGATATTCGATCTTTATCCGGTCAACGCACAAGATCCGATCGCGGCCCTGATTGCACGCGGCGAATGGCGCGACGACAA
>DASVYZ010000376.1:0-5661 GCA_036391935.1 Burkholderiaceae bacterium
CGGCCGCGCGCAGCATGGCGAAAAAGCGCTCGGGGTTGCCGATGCCGGCCGCGGCGGCGATACGCAAGTTTTGCCCGGCCAGCGCGGCGAGCGTGGTCGCGCCCGAACCATCGAGGCGCGTCACGGCGCCCGGCACCAGGTCCATGCGCCAGGAGCCGGTCCGCTGCTCGGCGGAATTGACGATGGAGAAATCACGCGCCCGCGTGGCGGGTTCGCGCAAGGGCCCTGCCGGCAAGAGCCAGCCATTGCCGATGCCGCGCGCATCGGACAAGACGATTTCGATGTCGCGCCGCAAGGCGTAATGCTGCAAGCCGTCGTCCGAGACGATCACGTTCACCTCGGGAAAGCGTTCGAGCAGAAGCCGCCCCGCCTCGGCACGGCGCCGCCCGACCACGACGGGGCAGTCGCCATGCTGGGCAATCAGAAGCGGCTCGTCGCCGACCTCGTCAGCCTTGGACGTGGATTGCACCGGGCGCGGTACCTCGGCTCGCGCGCCATGCCCGCGCGACACCACGCCGGGGCGAAAGCCCGCTTGGCGCAGCGCCTGCAACAGCCAGATCACGAAGGGGGTCTTGCCCGTGCCGCCGATGAAGATATTGCCGACCACGATGACCGGCACGGGGAGCCTGGAAGACGGAAACCATCCGGCGCGAAAGCCCGCACGGCGCAGCCGCGCGAGCAGATCGAACAGCAGGGAAAGCGGCCAGAGCAGGCAGGCTGCCGGTCCGCGCCGCATCCATACGCGGCCGAACCAGCTTTCCAGCGCACTACTTTTTGCCGTCACTCTCTTGCGTGGTGAAGGTCACCTTGTCGAATCCGACGTCGCCGGCCGCCTTCAGCACGTTCATCACCGCCTGGTGCGTGGCCATGGCGTCGGCGTCGATCACGAGGTCCGGGTCCTTGAGGCCCTTTTCATCGGCCACGCGCTTCAACTCGGCCTTGAGGCTGGCCGCGTCGGTGGCGGTGACGACCTGGTCGTTGATCGCGTAGTGGCCGTGCGCGTCGACGGCGACGTGTATACGCACGATCTGTTCCTTGGTGCGGTCACCGTCTTCGGTCGGCAGCTGGATGTGCAGCGAGGTGAACTTGCTGTAGGTGGTGGTGACCATCATGAAGATCAGGATCACCAGCAGCACGTCGATGAAGGGAATCAGGTTGATTTCCAGCTCTTCGCGTGCGCGTCCTTTACGAAAATCCATGCGCCGGGCCTCCTTATGGCTTGCGCGCGCCGTGCACGGTATCGACGAACTTCACGGCCTGCTGTTCCATGTCGATGATGAAGGAATCGACCAGGGCGCGGAAGTGGCGGTAAGCCACCAGCGTGGGCATGGCCACTGCCAGGCCGAAGCCGGTATTCAACAGCGCGGTGGAAATGCCGTGCGCCAGTTCGGTCGGGTCGGCGCCGCCGGCGTTCTGCGAACCGAAGATTTCGATCATGCCGACCACGGTGCCGAACAGACCCATCAGCGGCGCCAGGGTGGCGATGGTGCCGATCGAGGTCAGGAATCGTTCCAGTTCATGCGCGGCGCCACGGCCGGCTTCCTCGATCGATTCCTTCATCACGTCGCGCGGCGCATCGACGTTGCGCAAGCCGGCGGCGAGCACGCGGCCGAGCGGGCTATTGTTTTCGAGGGTATTGATGACGTTGGCGTCGACCTTGCCGTTCTGGTAGACCCGGATGACTTCGGAGAGCAGCGTCGGCGGCAGGACGCGGCGGGTGCGCAGGTACAATAAACGTTCGATGATCAGGGCCAGGCCCAACACAGAGGCGATCAGCAGGGGATAGATCGGCCAACCGGCCTTTTGCAATTCGGTAAACAGGGTGACCAAAAAACGCTCCTTGGTTTTAAACTATGAGGCTGGTTCGAGCAAAAAAGACATAACTTCGCGAAATACTCGAAGTGCAGAATGTAACTTGTTGGGCTCTCCGGGGCAAGTCTGAATGTAAGACAATTCGTAACGGCAGCCTGAACGGCCCCGGGCTTGGGCGCGTTTCGGGCGGTAAAGTTCTGCACACTTTATGTGGATAACTTTGTGGGCAAGTTCGGCGAAAAAAGCAAAGTGCTTGATTTTTAAGAATTTTTCTCTTTTGCACACGAATCGGGCATTTACGCTTTTCTTCATGAAATCAAGCACTTGCAAATTTTTGTTAATCCTCCGCTCTCTGTATGACAATGCGATGACGTTTTCGCGTTTCTGTGGACAGGTGAGCGTTACCTCACATCCGGCAAAACCCGCATGAATCCTGGCGATCCGACCCATTCCCCCTATTCCGCACCGAAGCAAGAGGTGGTGACGGTCTCGGCCCTGAACCTGGCCGTGGCCAAGATGTTGGAAAGACAGTTCCCCTTGATGTGGATCGCCGGCGAGGTGTCGAACTTCACGCGCGCCGCCTCGGGCCACTGGTATTTCACCCTGAAGGACGCGACGGCCCAGGTGCGCGCCGTGATGTTCCGCGGCCGGGCGCAATATGCCGGCTTCACCCCTGCCAACGGCGACAAGGTCGACGTGCGCGCCGTGGTCACGCTCTATCCCGCGCGCGGCGACTTCCAGCTCGGCGTGGAAGCGATACGCCGGGCCGGTGTCGGCAACCTGCATGAAGCATTCCTGCGGCTGAAGGAAAAATTGCAGGCCGAGGGCTTGTTCGACGCCGGGCGCAAGCGCGAACTGCCGGCCTTCCCCAAGACCATCGGCATCGTCACCAGCCCGCAAGCCGCTGCCCTGCGCGACGTGCTCTCAACCCTGCGCCGGCGCGCGCCGCACGTGCGCATCGTGCTCTACCCCACCCCCGTGCAAGGCGAAGGCGCAGGGCAAAAGATTGCCGAAGCGCTGATTCGCGCCGGTGCGCGGGCCGAGTGCGACCTCATCATCCTGTGCCGCGGCGGCGGTTCGATGGAAGACCTGTGGTCCTTCAATGAGGAAGCCGTGGCGCGCGCCTTGGCGGCCTGCCCCATCCCGGTGATTTCCGGCGTGGGCCACGAGACCGATTTCACCATTGCCGACTTCGCCGCCGACTTGCGCGCCCCGACGCCCACCGCCGCCGCCGAAATGGCGGCCACCGCGCGCGAAGACTGGCTGGCCGAACTGGAAGAGCTGGCCCGCGACCTGTCGCGCGGCTTGAAGCGCATGGTCAACGGCCGCGCCCAGGAACTCGATCGGCTGGCGCGCCGCCTGCAAAGCCCGGGCGCCGCGATCGCCCATGAACGCACGCGCCTGTCCGGCCTGCAAGCGCGGCTGGGCTATGCCATGCGCACGCCGCTCGCCTCGGCACGCCATGCGTTCGACGGCATGGCGGCGCGGCTGCGCGCCCGCGTGCCCGATACGCAACCGCAGCGGGCGGCGGTGCAGGATGCGCTCAGGCGCATGCAAGCCGCCATCGCCGGCGATTGCCGGACGCAACATCAGGCCCTGGCTTCGCTCACGGCCCAGCTGGAACTGCTCAACCCCCAACGCACGCTCGAACGCGGCTATGCCATTGTTACCGACAAGCACGGCGCGGTTCTGCGCCACCCGAAGCAATTGCAGCCGCGCGAAGCGCTCACCGTGCGCCTGGCCGAAGGGGCTGCGGAAGTGACGCTGGCCAATGTGCAGCCGACGCTGGAATAAGCCGGATATGGCGGGAATGTCCTTCAGTCAAGGCGCCAAAGGCAGGCGGGCGCCGCGCACTGAACGCGGTGAAGCCCGACATCGGACAGTCGCACCTCCAGTGCTCTGACGGACATTCATGCTTCATCGAAAGCTAAACGCCGTGAGCGACGAAGCCCCGCTGTACCGGCAAATTCTCGGCACGGCCTGGGATGCCCTGCCGCCCCCCATCCGCGCCATGCACACGCTGCACGGCCGCCTCGAAGCACGCGGCTTTGCGCGCGTCGAGCGCGGCACCGGCTTGCCGTCGCGCCTGGTCGCTTGGCTGATCGGCTTTCCTCCCGCGGGCGAGCATATCCCCGTCACGGTGCACTTCACGCTCAATAACGGTGTGGAACGCTGGCAGCGCGATTTCGGCGGCAAGCGCTTCGCCAGCTACCAAGCGGCCGGCAAGGGAGGGTTGATCGATGAACGCTTCGGTCCGTTCACCTTCGGCCTGGAATTGCGACTCGACAACGAGCGGCTCTACCTGATCATGCGGCGCTGGCGCTTTTGCGGCATTCCCTTGCCCGCCTTCCTCGCGCCGGGCGGAACAACCTACGAACATGTCGAAGACGGAACATTCCACTTCCACGTCGATATCGTGCAACCCGGCATCGGGCTGATCGTGCGCTACCGAGGCTGGCTCGATCTGGCTTGAATCCGCAAGGGGAAAATCCGTATCTGGCAAGCTGCAACTTTTCGTTACGAGCATGCCGGTTTGTGGCAAGATAATCCATCCTTGGCATAAACAACATCACCGCCATGCTCGCCAACATATTTCGCAAGCGCATCGTGCGCAATTCCCTGATTACGCTCGTCGTGTTGGTGTTGCTTTACACCATGTTCGGCTTTTTCGCCGTGCCGCGCATCGTCATGTCGCAGGCGAAAGATTTCGCCGCACAAAAACTGCACCGCACGCTGACGATGGACAAGATCGAATTCAATCCCTACACGTTGCGCGCGACCATACGCGGCTTCAAGCTGATGGAGGCGCAGGATGCCGGCACTTTTGCCGCCTTCGATGCCTTGACGGTCAAGATGTCCTGGCAATCGCTGTTCCGCCTCGCCCCCATCGTGCAGCAGGTCTCGCTGCAAAAGCCGGAAGTGCGCCTCGTACGCGAAGATGCGCACCGCTACAACTTCGACCAGCTTGCTGCCGACCTGGCCGGCCCGCCCAAGCCGCCTGAAAAGGATGCCAGGCCGGCCCCGTTCTCGGTCTACAACATCGAGATCGACGACGGCCGCATCGAATTCGAAGACAAGCCCAAGGGAGCCAAGCACCTGGTCAGCGAATTCAAGCTCGGCGTGCCCTTCATCTCCTCCCTTCCCTCGCAGGAAGAGGTGTTCGTCGAACCGCTGCTGCAGGCAAAGATCAACGGTTCGCCTTTCCGCCTCGCCGGCAAGGCCCTGCCCTATGCCGAACCGCGCGAAGCGACGCTGGACGTGAACCTGGACGGCGTCGATTTGGCGCACTACCTTGAATACCTGCCCTTCGAGCCGCAATTCAAGCTGCCCTCGGCCAGGCTGGACGTGCACGTGAGCGCCAGCTTCAGGCAAGCCCGGGACCGCGCACCGGCGCTGTTCCTGAACGGCGACGCGGCGCTCAAGTCCCTGCAGGTGACGGAGAAGGATGGCAAGTCCGTGCTGGCATTGCCAGAACTGGCCGTGAAGCTGGGCAAGTCGGACCTCTTCGAACAGCGCATCGATATCGCGCGCGTGGCCTTGAACGGCTTGACGCTGGATGTGGTCAAGGAACAGGACGGCAGGCTCAATCTGCAGCGGCTGTTCGATACCGGCAAGGGCGAAGCGCCTGCGGAATCGGAGCCGAAAGCGGCTTCAAACGAGGCATCGAAAGCCGCATCGACAACAACCCCTGCGCCGGCACAGGAAAAGAAGGAAACCGCCGGCCCCGGCCTGCAGCTCGCCATCGAAGAATTCTCAATTGAGGGCGCCGGCCTGCATTACCGGGATGAAGCAAATGCCACGCAAGCCGATCTCGACAAGTTCGATCTCGCCGTTCGTCAAACCCATGTC
>DASVYZ010000377.1:0-3108 GCA_036391935.1 Burkholderiaceae bacterium
TGCGCGGCATACCGCTGCTGGGGCGCTTGTGCAAGCAGGAATCGGCCCTGCCAGAACGGCATCTCGGCTTGCTGCCGCCCGCTGAAGTCGGAAACCTCGACTCCCTGATCGAATCGATGGCGGCGCAATTGGTGCTGGACGAAGAGGCTTGGCATGCGTTGCCGCGGGTTTCGTTCCTCGCGCCCGACACTGCGGTTCCGCCGCCCCTCCTGGACGGCAGGAGGATTGCGATTGCCCGCGATGCCGCTTTCGCCTTCCTGCATCCCGCCAATCTGGAATGCTTGCGCCAACTCGGTGCGGACTTGCTGTTTTTCTCTCCCTTGGCCGACGAACCGATACCGGCTGGCGCCAACGCGGTCTATCTGCCCGGCGGCTATCCGGAACTGCACGCGCAGACCCTGGCCGGCGCGGCACGGTGGAAACAATCGGTGTGCGATGCGCATGCGCGCGCCATCCCCATCTGGGCCGAATGCGGAGGCATGATGGCGCTTTGCGATGGGTTGGTCGACCTCGACGGCGTGCGCTGGAACATGGCGGGCTTGCTGCCCGGTGAGGTACATATGCAAAATCGTTTGACCGGATTGGGGCCGCAAGGTTTGGCGACCCGCTTCGGCGTCTGGCGCGGCCACACGTTCCACTACTCCCGGCTTGAGACGGCGCATGCCCCGCGTATCCAAGCGAACCGGCATCCCTCGGGCGGTGCCGGCGAGGGCGTCTACGTGCACGGCTCGCTGAGCACCTCGTATTTCCACGCTTATTTCCCCTCTTGCGCAGGCGCGACGGCTGCGGTTTTTTCCGGGCTGGCGCTATTTGCGGAGGCGCCATGAGCATGTACCGGCGCATCGCCTGTCTCTGCACGGAAGCCGTCGAAACCCTCTATGCGCTTGGGGCGGAGGATTGCATCGCCGGCATTTCCGGATTTACCGTGCGGCCGGCGCGAGCGCGCAAGGAAAAACCTAAGATCAGCGGATTTTCTTCAGCAAAACTGGAACGCATTCTTGCGGTGCAGCCTGACCTGGCGGTCGGTTTTTCCAATCTGCAAGCCGATATTTGCCGCGACCTGGCCAAGGCCGGGGTAGAAGTGCATCTGTTCAATCAGCGCGATATGGCCGGCATTTTGCGCATGGTGCGCGTGTTGGCCGCCATGACCGGGCGGAACGAGGCGGGCGAAGCGCTTGCCTCGCAACTGCAGGAGCGGATCGATGCCGTCCGTGCCCGGGCCGGTGTTTGTTCGCGACGTCCACGCATTTATTTCGAAGAGTGGAACGAACCCTTGATGTGCGGCATAGGTTGGGTGTCGGAGGCGATTGAAATTGCCGGCGGCACGGACGTCTTCGCCGATCTTGCAGGCAATCAACATGCGGGCGGGCGCATCATCGCCGATCATGCGGAAGTGATACGGCGCGAGCCGGACATCATCCTGGCTTCCTGGTGCGGCAAGAAATTCCAGCCTGACGAGTTACGCCGGCGCGAGGGCTGGGATGCGATACCGGCGGTAAGAGACAACCTGCTGTTCGAGATCAAATCGCCCGATATCCTCTCGCCCGGCCCGGCGGCGATCACCGAGGGCTTGCGTCAGATTGGCGACATCGTTGCACAATGGCAGACCAAGGCGGGAAGCAAGGGGCAGGAATCATGACGGCGAGCCTGATATTGGGCGGGGCGCGCTCAGGAAAGAGCCGCCACGCCGAGGCGCTGGCGGCGGCCAGCGGCAAAGAGGTGGTGTACGTCGCCACGGCCGAGGCGCGCGACGTGGAAATGATGGAGCGCATTGCGCGGCACCGGCAGGAGCGGAATGCGCACTGGCTCACGGTCGAGGAAACGCGCAACCTGGGCGCTGTGCTTGCGCGCTGGTGCTCGCCCCAACGCATCGTGCTGGTCGATTGCGTCACGCTCTGGCTGTCCAACCTGCTGTTTGCCGACGGCCGCATCTATCCCGAAGTCGGCCGTATCGAAACGCCGCCTTGCTTCGCGGAAGAGCGTGCCGCGCTGCTGCACGCACTGCGGCAGCGACAAGGCGACGTGATCCTGGTGTCGAACGAAGTCGGTTCCGGCATCGTGCCCGGCGGCGCGGTATCGCGTTGGTTCGCCGACGAGGCTGGCCGGCTGAACCAGGAATTGGCCGCGCTGTGCGATGCCGTGACACTGGTTGTAGCCGGGTTACCCCTGGTCTTGAAGGCTTGAGCATGCTGCCTGGCTTGCCTTTTCCCGTCCTGGCTTGCCTGATGGTAGCCGGTTTGGCGCTCGATGCCGTGTTCGGCGAATTGCCTGCCGCGCACCCGCTGGTCGGGTTCGGCCGCTATGCCATGCGGCTGGAGCAAGGCTTGAACCGCGATAGCATCGCTCTTGGCTCTGCCGCTTGGGCGTTGGCGGTGCTGCCTTTCCTCGCCTTGTCGATATCGGCGATCCGGTGCGCGCCGCTGTGGTGGGCGCTGGCGCTGCATGCGCTGCTGTTGTACTTCAGCCTCGGCTTGCGCAGCCTGCATGAACATTGCCTGCCGATTGCACAGGCATTGCGCGAAGGCGACTTGCCCAATGCGAGACGTCTGACCGCACGTATTGTCAGCCGCGATACGGATGAAGCCAACGCGGCCGACTTGTCCAAGGCAGCGGTCGAATCGCTATTGGAAAACGGCAACGACGCTGTGTTCGGCACCCTGTTTTGGTTCTTGCTGGCCGGCGGCCCCGGCGCCTTGCTGTTTCGTCTGGCTAATACGCTCGATGCAATGTGGGGGTATCGCACGCCGCGCTACTTGCGTTTCGGCCGCTTCGCCGCGCGTTGCGACGACGTGTTGAACTGGGTTCCGGCGCGGCTGACGGCCTTGTCCTACGTCGCACTGGGAGACGCGCGTGACGCATGGTATTGCTGGCGCACGCAAGCAACGGCCTGGACGAGCCCGAACGCGGGGCCGGTCATGGCGGCCGGCGCGGGTGCGTTGCGGTTGGCATTGGGCGGAACGGCCTGCTATGGCGGCGTGCCGGAACTGCGGCCGCCGCTGGGCAAGGGCAGGGAACCGCAGGCGGGCGATATCGAGCGGGCCTGGAAACTGGTGTTGCGCGCCGTGTTGCTGTGGGGCTCGGTGGCTGCTGCGGCTGCCGCCGCCATCT
>DASVYZ010000378.1:0-2642 GCA_036391935.1 Burkholderiaceae bacterium
GCTGGAACAGGGCCATCCCTATTCCGATCAGCGCCGCCTGCGCATTTACGCGCGCGGCTGGCGCAGCCTCGACGAACGGATCACGCTGGCGCACGAATACGTACACCTGGTATTGCGTTTCCATCCGCATGGCAGCGACGAAGATTATGTCGAGCGCCTTGCGCGGCAGTTGATAGAGGGTTGAAGCATGGATAAATTCTTTTCCCGCTTGCGCCGACGCACCGCGGCCGCGCTGGTTCTTGCACTCTGCTTCGCGCCCGCCCGCGCGCAAGTCAGCATCGACGCGCCGCGCGGCGGCTGGCGCAACAGTGAAGGCGAAGCGGCCGGCTTCCAGCAGGAAGTGCATTATCCGGCATCCTCGGTCAATGCGGCCGGCAAATCGGAGAAGGCGCTGATCAAGGGCCATATCGACGCCGCCGTCAAAGGCGCGCCGGGCAAGCTGGTGGTCAACGGCGCGGCCATGCCGCTCTCGCTCGATGAAGGCGGCAATTTCGAACGCCCTTATTCCTTTGGCGCCGGTTCCAACAGCGTGGAAGTGCGCAGCCCCGACGGCAAGTCGCGCCGCCGCGTGCAGTTCTACGATGCCTATGCCGGCAAGCCGCAGGCGCGATTGCGCGTGGTGCTGATGTGGGATACCGACGGCACCGACCTCGATCTGCACGTCATTTCGCCCGATGGCGAGCACGTGTGGTACGGCAACCGCGCTTCGCCCGACGGCGGCGCGCTCGATGTCGACGTAACCACCGGCTACGGCCCGGAAATCTATGCCAATCCGAGTCCGATGACGGGCGTGTACCACGTCTACGTCAATTACTACGGCAGCGGCCCGGGGCGCGAGGACGTGACGACGGCGCAAGTCGCCATCATTACCCAGGAAGGCACACTCTCGGAAAAACGCCAGACGGTAACCGTACCCATGCGCAAACCCGGCGATCTCACCTTGATCAAATCGTTCAGCTACCCATGAAAAATCGACTCCTCTCCTGCCTGTTGCTGGCCGCCTGCACGACGGCGGCCGCCGAAGATCCGGCCTCGTCGGTCATCTCCGCCACCATGGATACGCCGCACGGCGGCTGGAATTATTCCGGCCTGACCGATCACGCCGGCGATACCCACGTGGCCTATCCGACACCGCCGATAGACCGCGGCGCGCTGCGCAACCGCACCGTGATCGAAGGCCACATCAAGGAGGCGGGCAAGCACCGTTTCCACACGCTGGTGGTCAACGGCAACCCGATGGTATTGAATTACGGCGAGGATGGGCGCTATGCGCGCCACTACGCCTTCGGCGGCGGATCGAACAGCGTCGAGCTGAAGACCATAGACGGCAAGAGCGCCCGCCGCGTGCAGTTCTACGAAGCCAATCCGAACCAGTTGACGCCGCAACTGCGCATCATCTGTTCCTGGGATGCGCCGGAAGCGGAGGTTGACATGCACATCATCACGCCCGACGGCCAGCACGCCTTCTATGCCGAGCCCATCCTCAACGGCGGCGGCGGACTCGACGTCGATAGCGTGGACGGCCCGGGGCCGGAAATGTTCACCATGGTCGCGCCGCAGCATGGCGTTTATCACGTCTACGTGAACTATTGGGGCAACTATAGCGAAGCGGGCTACAATTTCGACGAATCGAAGCGGCAAAAGCCCATCATCACCACGCGCGTCACCTTGGTCTTTTACGAAAACACGCCGCGCGAAAAGCGCGAAACCTTCGTCATCCCGCTGCGCAAGATCAGCGACCTGACGTTGGTCAAGTCCTTCATGTTCTGACCCGCGTTCGCAACACTACTGCGTCGTGAATTGCCAGTTGCGCGCCACCTGCACGCCATCGACGCGGCCGACGAATTGCACTTCATAGGTCGTCTCCGGCTGCAGCACCTCGAGCGGGATGATGGCGGCGGCCGAGGTCGGGGTGTTCGGATCGAGCGCGGCAGTCAGCAATTGCACCGGCAGCGCAGCGCCGCCCTGGGGCCGCAGCAGGAAGCGCTGCACCTGCAGCGAAGACAGCAGATCGGCATGCACGCTGACGGGGAAACCCACATCGTGCCTGCCCGGTACGGGCTCGGGCTTTTCGCCATCGTTGTGAAATAAGATGGGGACTTCGGTCTGGGCGCTGGCGGGGTAGGTGACGAAACGCCCTACACCCAAGCCCTGGTCCAGCCCATCGGCCGTGGTATCGGCAGTGAAATAGGTTTCGCTCCGGCCATTCACTGCGGCGACACCGGCTTGCTTGGACATCGGCTCGAGCACCACGAAGCGATGGTAGATCGCCGTGACCAATTCGTCGGCCGCGTTGAAGCCGGAATCGCTGCCCGTGGCGGCGATCACTTCGCCATAGGCATGGCCGGTGTTGGCGAAGCCATAACCTGAAGCGGCGAGGCGGTCGGTCAGCGTGACGCCGGTGAAACCGGGCTTGCCCGCGGTTTGCACATGACTCACGACGCTGTTTGTTTTGAGATAGGAGGCCTGGCCCATGGCGGCGCGGTCCAGCCTGAGGTTGCGCACCAAGGGAGTCAAGCCGGCTTGGCGGCGGCGGAAGTTGATCCAGTTCAAACTGTCGGTCGCCGCGTCGCCGGTACTGCGCGGCTGCTCGTCGCGCACCGTGTTTTTGCTCGAGGTCGCCGGCACATAGGCGTCAGCCG
>DASVYZ010000379.1:0-1908 GCA_036391935.1 Burkholderiaceae bacterium
CGCGCCTGCCCGATCCGGAATGGCTGGAGCGCTGGCTCGACGGCCAGATCAAGTTCGATCTGGAATGGGAAAAGAAAGTGGTCGACCGCATTCTGCACAACATGTCGCTGCTGTTCGACCGTACGTTTGGGACGGTGCAGGAATTGAACCGCTACCGCAAGGAAATCGTCAACCGCTTGTCGCCGCAACTGGCGTAACGCGGTGGGAGGCTGGTTGGAGCCGAGCGGAGCGAAGCCCAACATATTGCCTGAAGCGCTCTGGCTTGCTTTTGAAACGTCTTCCTACTTTGGGCTTCACTTCGTTCAGCACCAACCTGCAAACCGTGGCTGACTTCGAAAGAAAACTCTGCACCCGCGCCGAACTCGCCGCACGCGTCGCGCAATTGCCCAAGCCGGTGGTGCTGACCAACGGCGTGTTCGACCTGTTGCATCGCGGCCACGTGACCTATCTCGCGCAGGCGCGCGCGCTGGGCGCCTCGCTGGTGGTCGCAGTCAATACCGATGCCTCGGTCAAGCGCCTGGGCAAGGGTGAGGATCGGCCTTTGAACGAATGCGCCGACCGGATGGCTGTGCTGGCCGCGCTTGAAGCCGTCAGCCTCGTGGTGGCCTTCGATGAAGACACCGCGCTTGAAACCGTGCAGGTAGCTCGCCCCGACATCTACGTCAAGGGCGGCGACTACGATATGCAGGCCATCCCGGAAGGGCAGGCCGTGGCCGCATATGGCGGCAGGGCGGTTGCCATCGATTTCATCCACGACCGCTCAACCACCAAGTTGCTGCATAAGGCGCGCGGCGGCGACCGCTGAGCGGGGTCAGTCGGCGTCGACGATGGCTTCCACGTCGATCTTGCCGGCCTTTTCGAAGCGCAGGCTCAAGGGAATCTTCTGCCCCGGACGCAGCGGCTGCTTCAAGCCGATCAGCATGATGTGCATGCCCTCGTTGGGCGCCATCGCGACCTTGGCTGCCGGCTTCAAATCGATCTGTCCGACTTCGCGCATGCGCATGATGGTGCCATCCATGGCCATGCTGTGCACCTCGGCTGATTGCGCCACGGGTGAGCTGATCTTGAGCAGCTTGTCGTCGGCCTTGCCGCGGTTCTCGATATCGACGTAAGCGGCGCCTGTGGTCTGGCCCGGCACCGTGGCGCGCGCGTGCGCATGGTCGACAGTGATGGCGGACGGGGCGGCCGAGCTCGCGGTTGCAAAAAACATCAGGATGAGGGCGACCGGCAGCATCTTCATTTTCTTGTTCCGTGTGATTGGTTTTCTCTGGCGCGGAGTCAGGCGCCCCCCTGGTAGCCGTTCTGGCGCCAGGCTTCGTAGACTACGACAGCGACCGTGTTCGAAAGGTTCAGGCTGCGGTTGTCGGGCTGCATCGGCAGGCGGATGCGCTGCGCAGTCGGGAAGGAATTGCGCAAGTCGGGCGCCAGGCCGCGCGTTTCGGAACCGAAGATGAAATAGTCGCCCGGTTGGAAGGCCAGTCCGGCAAACGGCGTCGAGCCATGCGTGGTCATGGCGAACATGCGCGCCGCATCGGGCTTTTCCCGTTCAAGGAAGGTTTGCCAGTTCGGGTGCACCTTCATCGTCGCGTAGTCATGGTAATCGAGCCCGGCGCGGCGCATCTTGGCATCGTCGAGCGGAAAGCCAAGCGGTTCGATCAGGTGCAATTGCGCCCCCGTGTTGGCGCATAGCCGGATAACGTTGCCCGTATTGGGTGGAATTTCCGGCTCGACCAGGACGACATTAAACAAGTGATTCCCCTATTTCAACAAAGTGCGCGCAAAGACAAAGTTCGTCACGCGCGCCGCGCCGAAGCGCTTCAAGGTCGCGGCCAGTTCATTCATCGTCTCTCCGGTGGTCATGACATCGTCGACCACGCCGATATGCAAACCATCCAGCTTGCCCACAAA
>DASVYZ010000380.1:0-2506 GCA_036391935.1 Burkholderiaceae bacterium
GCCGTCATTCCGCGCGACAGGCTGCTCGAAGTCCGCTATGAAGACCTGGTGGCCGACCAGGAACATTGGAGCCGCGCCATGATCGCCTTCATCGGCCTACCCTGGAACCCAAGCTGCCTCGAATTCCATCGCGTCGAGCGCTCGGTCGGCACCGCCAGCAAATGGCAGGTGCGGCAGAAAATCCACGGTTCTTCCGTCGAACGCTGGCGCCGTTACGAGCGCTTTGTCGGCCCGCTGCTGCCGCTGGCACAGGAGTTTCCATGAACGCGACAAGCGATATCAGACTGGAGCGGGCTCGCGCACTGAGGCAGGCCGGCCAACGTCTCGAAGCAGCCGCGCTGTGCGAGTCGCTGCTGCAAGATGAGCCGCACAATGCCGACGTGCTGCACCTGGCCGGCCTGCTCGCCTACGAAGGCGGCGACCAGGAACGCGCACTGGCCCTGGTCGAGTCCGCCGTCGCCGCCGCGCCCACGCACGCCGCGGCCCTGAGCGATCTGGGCGGCTTGCTCGTCCGTGCCGACAGGCTGGACGATGCCGCAGCTTGCCTTGAGCGTGCCCTTGCTCACGACGGGAACAATACCGCTGCAATGTTCAATCTGGGCTGCCTGCAGCAAGCGCGACGGCAGTTCGAAACGGCGTTGGAAACCTACCATGCCGCACTGGCGCGCTCCCCCGGCAATGCCGACATCCTCTCCAATATCGGCGGCTGCCTGCAGGAATTAAGGCGGCCGGGCGAGGCAGTCGGCTATTGCCGCGAAGCCATTGCGCTGCGGCCCGGCGACTTCTCGTTGTTCAACAATCTCGGTGTGGCCCTGCAAGCCGTAGGCAAAATGGGAGAAGCCAAGACGGCCTTTGCCGAATCGCTTGCCATCGATCCGTCTTCCGTGCGCGCCCATATCAATCTCGGCATGGCCTGCTACCAGCTCGGCGAGTTCGACGAGGCGATGGAGATGCTGCAGCGCGCCCTGGCTCTCGATCCGGAGATGCCCGAGGTGCACTTCAGCCTGGGCGTGCTGCTGCATGCGCTGTGCCGTCATG
Organism: Burkholderiaceae bacterium; assembly: GCA_036391935.1. Lineage (GTDB taxonomy): Bacteria > Pseudomonadota > Gammaproteobacteria > Burkholderiales > Burkholderiaceae_D > PKWO01. The sequence continues at coordinate 1,039 of DASVYZ010000380.1, forward strand.
AGGACGCGGTGGCGTCCTACCGCCGCGCCATCGAACTGCGGCCCGAATTCGTGACGGCACACCAGAACCTGCTGATGACGATGCAGTTCGTGCAAGATACGCCGCCTGAGGAATTGCTGGCCGCCAATCGGCGCTTCGGCGATCTCTTCGAAACGCCGCTGAAGCCGTCGTGGCCGCGTCACCGCAACGCACGCGATCCCGCCAAACGCCTGAAAATCGGCTACGTATCGGGAGACTTCCGCATCCATGCCGTCGCCTATTTCATCGAGCCGGCCATTGCGCGGCACGACCGGACGCAAGTCGAGGTCTACTGCTATTCCAGCAGCCCCCACCGCGACTTCTTCTCCGAACGGCTGATCGCCGCAGCCGACCATTGGCGGGAATGCTCCCACCTCGACGACGACACGATGGCGCAGATGATCGAAGACGACGGCATCGATATCCTGGTCGACCTGTCCGGCCATTCGGCGCACAACCGGTTGATGGTATTCGCACGCAAGCCTGCGCCGGTGCAGATGACTTACCTCGGCTACCCGGGCACCAGCGGCCTGACGGCGATGGACTATCGCATCACGGATGGCAAGACCGAACCGGAAGGCCAGGACTACCCCTACGTCGAAACCCTGCTGCGCCTGCCCGAAAGCGTCTGGTGCTACCGCCCCAGCGAAGACATGGCCGGCGCCATCCCTCCTCTGCCGGCCTTGTCCAACGGCTACCTGACCTTCGGCTCGTTCAACAGCATCACCAAGATCGGCGACGATTGCCTGATCCTCTGGGCCCATCTGCTGCGTAGCGTGCCGAGCGCGCGCCTGCTGATGGTGACGGTGCCCGAAGGCGAAATCCGGCACCAACTGCACAGCCGCTTCGCCGAACTCGGTGTCGCGAGCGATCGCGTGCAATTCGAAAAAAAATTGCAGCCCTACGACTTCAAGCAGCGCCTGCAGACGGTGGATATCACGCTCGACCCCTACCCGATCAATGGCGCCACCACCACCTGCGAATCGCTCTGGCAAGGCGTGCCCGTGCTGGCCGTCGTGGGCAAACGCTTTCTCTCGCGTGCCGGCCTGAGCGTATTGAGCGCGGCGCGCATGGCCGATTTCGCCGCGCCCAGCGTGGAGGATTTCGTCAAGATGGCGGTCCTGCTGTCGAACAACCTCCCCCTGCTGGCCAATATCCGTGCCGGCTTGCGCGAACACTTGCGCGATACGCCGCTCCTGGATCAGGACAGCTTCGCGCGTTCGCTCGAAACACTGTACCGGGAAGCGTGGCGCCGTTGGTGTACCAAGCCTGCAGACCAATGACGGGATGCGTCAAGCCGCCTTAGAGCCTGTTTATGATCTGTTTGACATGCACGCAGCTCCGCAAACCGGTCGAATGCTAGGCGCAGCGACGCGTCGTAGCGGTGCTACGGCAAGGAGCTGCAACAACGCAAGCGACCGGTTTCGGACGGTGCGGCGATCCGCCTGCC
>DASVYZ010000381.1:0-7316 GCA_036391935.1 Burkholderiaceae bacterium
GCCACGTCGTTGGTGGCGCCGAGGCCGCTGTATTGCACCGGCGGCACGGAAGCCACTTCGCGCGGCAGGTTGCCGCTCAGGTCGAGCACGCGCCCCGTGACGGACACGGTGACGCGCTGCAGGCCGGTAGCCGGATCGGCCGCGGCCGGCCCGACGTTGAAGGTGGCCAGCACCAGGTAAGGCACCTGCGCCTTGCGCAAGGAGGCGACCATGCTGCGCAGCGTGGCGGGCGTGAGGTCGTCGCCGCGCGAATAATCGCTGATGACGGACTTCATGTCGCCGTCGGCCAGCACGAAGTCGGGGTCGGCCACCACGAAACCCGATTGCGAAAACACGCTCGTGACCGAGGTCTTCTGGTCCGTCATCGACAGCATGCGGTAACCCGTTTCATCGGACTTGCTGGTGCGGCTGCCGCCGGTCTCGGTATTGACCGACATGCTGGCCGAGAGGTTGGCATTGGTCTGCATCGACGTGCTCGTGCTCACCTTGCCCTTCTTCACCGATTCGCCCTCGCTGCCCTTGGTCTGTTCCGACCCCTGCATGCTGGCTTCGGCGGACACGCCGCGATGCTGGACCACGCGGTCGTCGAACTTCTTCACGCTCGCCACTTCGCGGCCCACGAACACATAGACCATCTGCGACTTGACTACCGGCGCCGCCAGGCCCGCGGCGCTGTTGTTCTTGAGCGTGTTGCGCAGCTTGGCCAGGTTCAGCTCGACCTTTACCGTCAGCGTGTATTTGTGGAAATTGGGATCGTCCTGCTCGTTCAGGACCGTGGTGGTCATGACGAACTTGTCGAGGTTCGCGGCCACCTTGTCTTCGATCGCTTCGAAGTTCTCGGCTTCGGATTGGCCGTTCTCGGCGTAATAGCGCTCCACCGCCGCGACCTGGGCCTTGGTATAAGCCTGGGCCTTTTCGTTGGGGCCGACTGCAGCCTGGTAGGTGACGGTGCCCACGCCCTTGGCGGTGACGATCTGCGCCCAGGTGGGGACGGAGGCGAGCAGCATGCACGCCAACAGCAAGATTTTTTTCATAGCCTGATTTCCTTGTTCAAATCCTGTCACTTGCAGGACTTGACGATGCGGCGCATCGCCTCGACCTGCTTATCCATATCCTTGGCCGAAGCCGCCACGCCGATCCATTTCGCGTCGGCCGCGGGCGACTGCGCCGCCACGTCGCCGAACTTGATGAACAAGCCGCGCAAGGCCGCTTCGAAGGCCGGGAAATCCTCCATCGTCACCTGGCTGGCCGGCACCACCTTCACCTCGCCGTTCTTCAGGTCGGTGTTGACGTAATCGGTGTGTTGCAGCGGTTCGTAAAAACGCAGGCTGGTATAGGCGCCGTAGACATAGGAGGAGCCGAGATTGTTTTCGCCGCTCTTGATCTTGGCGAACTTGTTGAGCTTCAGGTCGAACAGGTAATCGCCCTCGCCCACGTTCAAATCGATATCGCCCACGTCCTGCAGGCGGAACGACATCACCGCCAGCGATTGCTTGTGGCTGGTCGGCGCCGGCAGCATGGGCACGCCGAGCTTGGCCGAAATGATGGAAGAAAACGTGTCGGACACCATGGTCTCCACCGTCTTGGGCTCCTTGCGCAAGCCTTCGGGCAGCATGGCGATCGCCTCGGGCGTCACCTGCACTTCATGCACCTGGATATTGCGGTTGCCCGGCGCCGGCAGGGTCGCCGTGGCCAGGCGTTTTTCGAAGATCGAGATCAGGCCGTTGTCGTCCTGTTCCGTCAGCAGCCGGTTGACCAGACCGCTGAGGTATTCCGGCCCGGGCTGCCCCGAGGTCGCGTCGAACAGGAAGGTGCTGATGGGGTAATTGCGGACGATGGTCTTGCTCTTGAAATCGAAGATCAGCGCATCGCCGCGCAGGTTGACGAAGGTCTTGACGTAATTGCCGAAAGTCTCGGAAGACACGGTCTCGCCGGTCAGGACCAGGACCGCGATCAAGGCCTGGTCGCTGTTCTTCGTATTGACCAGGGTATCGCCGGCGACGAGGCCGAAGGCCGGATTGTCGATGCCCTTGGCACGCTCATGGACCAGGCGCATCAAGCCGTTCTTGTCGCGCTGGCTGATGGCATAGGTGTAGGGGAAACGGTCGCCCGCCGAACTGAAGTCCCCGGCGAAGGCGAAGCCCGCGAGCGCCACGTCGGTGGCATGGGCTGGTGTGGCGAACAGACCACTCAGGCAAAAGCAGCACAAGGCCGCCCTGCCCAGATTCTTGAGCACTGCTTTCACGCTTGTCTATTCCTGTAAGACGAATATTTTTGTTACGGCAAGCGATCAAAGCAGACCGCTTGCCCGTGGCAAAGTATAAACGAATAGCAAGAATGAAAACATTGTCCATTTGTAAAAATATTCCCGTTTTGAGGCGGGTTATTTACTTGACGGATGGGGCGATTTGACCTATCGCATCATTTCGCGCGCGCCGACGGACTGGTAATGTCCAAGCCCGGGCGGCCGGCATCGATCCACCGCTTGGCCAAGTTCAAGCCCAGGCGAAAGCGTGCGCAGTTGAAAACCTCAAGGTGTTCCAGTTCCTGGCGCAGCATGGCTTCAAATGTCTCGACGTCATTCGGCGGCAATCCGAGCGCATCCACCGCGGCGGCAACCGGAGTGTCCTGGGTCACCACGTTGCGCACCGCCTCGCCGAGTTGCTCACGGTAACGCTGGCGAAACTGGTCGGGCGCTCCCATGGCTTCAAGCAGTACCGCGTACTTTTCGATCGAACGGCGATAGGTCCAGACGAAAAGTTCAACCGCAAGCGACACATTGCACTGCTCGTACACCGCCAGCATGGCCAGCGCATAGTCGCCCTGTTCCACATCGAGGAAAGATAGCGGCGCACAGTTTTGCAGCATCAACGGCAGGTTGGCGCACAAGCGGCTGGTGCGCTTGTTGCCATCCTCGAAAGGCTGCAGATAGGCAATGTGTATCCACAAGAAAAAGGCGGCTTCTACCGGGTTTCGGATGTTGCGCGCTTTGTCCAGAACGGCAGACAACAGCTCAGCAAGCAGCTGCGGCGCCTGCAGCGGCACATAGACCGAGTCCGCGATGGTGACCACTGTCGAGCGCACCTGGCCCAAATTGGCATTCGACGGCAAGAGCCCTTGCATGAGAACCGACTGGATATTGCGCACCACCGGATCGACAATACCGTACTGAGGGCCGGCATCAACGATGAACTCGATGGCCTGCTTGTGATTCAATAACATCAAGGCATCGATATCGCCCTCGTCCGCCTGCCCGCGCGCGAACAGTTGCTCCGTGTCGAGCAGGCTCATGCGATTTCCTTCCAGCCGCGACGAATGCCAGGACAAGTCGATCAGCAGTTGCTCGAGGACGCGGCGCGCATAAGTGCCCGCCGGTTGCTGTCCGCGTGCGCGGCCCTGGGCAAACAGCCGGTCGGCCAAATCGGCGGGCAAGTAGTGCTGCTGGTTAGGCTCGTAGAGCCCGAGGAAAAAACGATCATAAGTAACCGGCTTGCGCGAGGTCAGCGGTCCGCGCAAGTGTTCCAACAGAGGCCGGCAATCTTCCGAGAAACGAAACCCGCTGCCTGTCGTCACAGGGGTGGCGCCCTGAGCCCCGCCTTGCTTCGAAATGGCGTACCGCGTGGCCCGTCCCGCGCCGATCCTGGTAATGACGCCGGCCATGGTTAACGCTCTCAAGTGCCGGTTTATCGTGGCGCGGGGAACGCCAATGCTCCTCGTAATGTCGTCAGGCGACAAGTCGGCGACACCGGCTGAATGCCGAGCGTGCAGGTAGCTCAGAATCTGCTCAGGAATCTGACTGGCAGGGGAAGGCATCAGATTACCCTATCACCAATGATAAGAAAATCAAAATCTTATCACCATTTAACGAATGGTAATAAGTTTAAATTTTTCTTATCATCATATGACCGATGCCGATAAATTTATACCCTTCTTCCACACTGCATGATCTCATGCACCCCAATGGCGCTTGACCGGGCAACACCCGGCCAAGCTCAAGCCTGTTGCGCCGCGATCTGGCGCAAGGCGCTCTCGAATGCCTCGACCGGCTGGCCGCCCTGGATCAGGTGGCGCTCGTTGACGATCACGGCCGGCACGGCATGGATGCCGCTGCGCTGGTAGAAGGTTTCCTGCTCGCGCACGGCGGCGGCGAATTCGTCCGACGCCAGGATTTGCGCCGCGCGCTCGCCGTCGAGACCGGCATCCTGCGCGGCCTGCTTCAGCACCGCGTGGTCGCCCGGGTTCTTGCCGTCGGTAAAGTAGGCCTTGAACAAGGCTTCCTTCAGCGCGAGCTGCCTGCCCTCACCCTGTTCGCCGGCCCAATGCAGCAGGCGGTGCGCATCGAAGGTGTTATAGATGCGGCCGCGCGCGCCCATGTCGAAGGTGAAGCCGAGCGCCGCACCGCGCTCGCGTATCGCCTCGCGCGAAGCGGCGAATTGCTCGGGCGTGCCGCCATACTTTTGCACCAGGTGCTCGGTGATGTCCTGGCCCCCATCCGGCATGTCGGGGTTCAGCTCGAAGGGTTGAAAATGAATGTCGAGGGCAACCTCGTCACCCAGGCGCGCAGCGGCCTGCTGCAGCGATTTCAAGCCTATCGCGCACCAGGGACAGGAAACGTCGGAAACGAAATCGATTTTCAAGCTTTTGGTCACGGTCACTACCTTGAAGGAAACTTAGGCGTCGATCATACCACCGCGCCCGGAATGCCTCCGGCGCGTGATTATTACCATGCCGGAATCACAACTACTTGACAGCACAGGCTTCCCCCGCGTGATTCAATAGCGCCAATAAAAAAGCATGCGGGGGAGCCATGGCGACAATGGGAGGGTTCAAGCAATCGAGCCGGCGCAAGGCTGCGGTCTTGCAGGCCGGCCATGCCGGCGAATAGGGGAAGGCGCATGGTATTCGCATTCGGCGCGGCGGCGCTGCTGATGCTCTGCGCGGCCGCCTTCGTGTCGCGTTCGTCCGCGCAAACCGTGCTGCTCGACGTGGACTTCGCGCTCGTGCCTTACGAAGATTTTTCGCAGCGCCCGCTCGGGCCGGAAGACAAGCTGGCCGGCGTGCCCGTGCGGCTCGTGCTGTCGAGGCAAAGCGATTGGCAGGCGCCCGACGCAGGCATCCGCTTCATCACCGACGAACATGGCCGGGCCCGCTTCACCACCAGCGGCACGGTAGACCTGAGCTGGCAGGCGGTCAATGCCGGTTTCACCGGCTTTCCGGTATTCAAGCATTCGCCGCATATCTGGATCGCCGCGGAACTGGAACAGCTCGTGCCGCGCAGCGCCGGCGGCTATGACCGGCACCAGTGGCTGCACACCATGGAAATCCATTGCGTGACCGAATCGGATTGCTCGACCACGGGCATAGGCGAGGTGTATGCCAGGGACGGCGAAGGCCGCTTCACGCTGGCCGGCAAGCGTCGCGGCAACGAGGGCGGCCTGCGCATGCCCGATGTGGCGAACCATGTGCTGGCCGGCCCCGGCTACGACACGAGCGGCTTGTTCCTTTCGACCGACGATCCCGGGCAAAGGCGCTGGAAGCTCAGCATCACCTTGCGGCGCAAGCCGGCGCCGGTGTTGAGTTAGTGTAGTGCTTCGTAATTGGGGGAACTAATGCGGCGATGGATTTGCGTGTCAGGCAAGACGCCAACCACAGCGATACCGAGGTATCGCGCGGATTGGCAACGCCGCATGGCGCGCAAAGACTCGCTGCATTAGCTTCAACAATTGCGAAGCACTACACTAGCTTCCCTCCAAGGCTTCGGCGTATTTCAACGCCCGTTTCGCGCCATCCGCGCTGTATTTTCCGCGCCTGACGTCTTGCCGGATCGTGGCGGCCAGCGCCTTGTCCGCGCCTGCGGCCAGGCTGGCCAGCGAATCGAACAGCGCCGTCGAAGACCTGCCTTGCGCAACATGCGCCGCTTCGCGCGCGGCCTGATCCTTGCGCGCCGCCGCCAAGGCCCGGCGCGCCTGCAGCCGCAAGGCCACGCTCAGTTCGAGCGAATCGAGATATTCGTGTTCGTAGTGCTTCGGGTCTTCGGCGAAGGCGTTTTCGTAGAGCGAGAGCGTGGGTTGCAGCAGGTTGGGCAAGTCGCCGCGCCGCGTGCCCTGCTTTTGCAGCTCGCCGTAGAACTCGGCCATGGGTAGGGCGCGCGCCGGATCGAGCACGGCATGCGCCAGCTTGCCGGCCTTGGGGTCGTCGTAGCGGATGACGAAGAGATGGTTTTCGGCTTGGGCTTGTTCGAGGGCCCGGATGGATTGGAGGTATTGGTCGTAGCTGTCGTCCGCATGCGCTACCGAACCAAGCAGCGCCAAAGACAGTCCGCACAGCCAACGATGCGACGCGAAAAATTTCATACTGCCGAAAAGAGACCTTGGCTCAACTCAACCATCGCCACGCACTGATTCCATGCGCATGATCGACGCAATGCCCGCGTCCATCTTTTGCCGAGCCGAAGAATTCGCCGAATGCACCACCATGCGCGGCGGGACAAAGCCTTGCTCGGCCACGGCTTCCTCGATCCACAGGATCACGTCATAGCCGGTGCCGCGCTCATCGTCGCCAAGATCGTGGTCGAGGCTGATTTCCTCCACCTGGCCGGCCTTGAGCAAGGCGATGGCCTCATCCGGCCAATAAACGCGCGTCCAACCCTTGGGCGTTTCGCGCTCATCGTCCAGGAAGACTTTCATGATGGATCGTGATGCCGATCAAGTCTTCGGCAACGTCACCCCAATCTGCCCCTGATACTTCCCGCCGCGATCCTTGTACGAGGTTTCGCAAATCTCGTCGCTCTCGAAGAACAACACCTGGGCGCAACCCTCGCCCGCATAAATCTTCGCCGGCAGCGGCGTGGTGTTGGAAAATTCCAGCGTCACATAACCTTCCCACTCGGGCTCGAAGGGGGTGACGTTGACGATGATGCCGCAGCGTGCGTAGGTCGATTTGCCGAGGCAGATGGTCAGGACGCTGCGCGGGATGCGGAAATATTCCACCGTGCGCGCCAGGGCGAAGGAATTGGGCGGGATGATGCAGACATCGCCCTTGAAATCGACGAAGGATTTTTCGTCGAAGTTCTTCGGATCGACGATGGTCGAATTGATGTTGGTGAAGATCTTGAATTCGTCGGCGCAGCGGATGTCGTAGCCGTAGGACGACGTGCCGTAGGACACGATCTTGTGGCCGTTGGCCTGGCGCACCTGGCCGGCCTCGAAGGGTTCGATCATGCCGTGATCCTGGGCCATGCGGCGGATCCACTTGTCGGATTTGATGCTCATTGTTTTCGCGAAGTCTTGAGGGGAACGGGGCCGGCGCACAGCTTG
>DASVYZ010000382.1:0-11247 GCA_036391935.1 Burkholderiaceae bacterium
TTCAAGCGCGGCATGCGGATAGACCGGGCGGCATTGATTCGTCTCCAGAATCGCCGGTGGATCTTGCGGCGCAGCTTCGGCACCATCGGCTGCTTGGGTGCCGAACAAGATCAAAGCCGCAACGGGAAACAACAATTTCCACCGGCCCTCGCGCATCGCCCGGTATCGACACAACTGCTTACACATCGCCATATGTTTCCAGTAAACTTGCCAGCCGTATGAGTCGTTATCGACGCAAGCGGGGCGCGGCATCATTTGTCTTGCGACAGGCCATCTTACCGAAATTGAAGCACATAAAACCGGAGAATTTCAAATGAAAATGGGACTGAAATTGACTGCAATTGCCGCATTGGCCTCATTAGCCGCAGCGATTCTGCCCCTCACCGCCCAGGCAGACGTACCTGGCGCCCACCCCGGCTACCTGCATGCGCTGAGCGATTTGCGCGCCGCACGCTGGAATCTCGAGCACCGCCCCGGCGATGCCGCCGTGTCGGAGCAGGAAGACATTGCCATCAGCGAAATCGACCGCGCTATCGGCGAAGTGCAAAAAGCCGCCGTGCGCGACGGCAAGGACACCTTCGTCCGTCCCCAGGAAGATGCCAATCTGGACCGTCCCGGCCGCCTGCATCACGCCGTGGAACTGCTGCACGCTGCGCGTAACGACCTGGCCCAGGAAGAAGACAATCCGGAATCGCGGGGCTTGAAGCATCGTGCGCTTGAGCATGTCGATCATGCCATCGACGCGGTGCGCCAGGCGATCGGCGACGTGCGCCAAGGCCGCTGATCCGCCGCAGGCCAGGGTTGCGGGCGCCGGCATGACGTCCGCCCCGCCTTCAGGATTGGCGCGACACGCGCAATATCCTGTCTTCCGCCGCCTTCATCCTGGCTGCCAGCAAATCCCGCATGCGGGCCACGCGCTCGGGCCCGGCCTGCTCGGGCGTGCCGCTGGCAAATGGCGGCTGCGGATCATACTCCAGGGCCAGTTGTATCATCTTTGCCGCCTCTTCCCCCGCCAACTCGGCCGCCAGTGCAAAACCGAAGTCGATGCCGGCCGTGACGCCGCCGCCCGAGATGCGATTTCGATCCCGCACAATACGCTGCGCTACCGGCCGCGCACCAAAATAAGCCAGGTAAGGCCGCCACATCCAATGGCAGGCGGCGCGATAGCCGTCGAGCAGGCCGGCGGCGCCGAGCACCAGCGAACCATTGCATACGGATGTGACGTAGCGCGCGTTGTCCCCAACGGTGCGCAGGAAGCCGAGGGTCTCGGCGTCGTCCAACAGATCGACGATGCCGAAACCGCCCGGCACGCATAGTACGTCCAATGCGGGACATTGCGCGAAATCGGTCGTAGGGTTGATCGCGAAGCCGACATCGGTCGGCACCGCGTCCATGGTCTTGGCCACCAGATGCACGCGCGCATTGGGCACGCGCGACAAGACTTGCGCCGGACCGGTCAAATCGAGCTGCGTGACCTTGGGAAACAGCAGAAAACCGATCTCCAGGCTTTGTTCCCTTACTTGTTCCATCGTGCACTCCTTGGCAAGAAAATCTCATGGTAAAGTGATGTCGTTTTGGCGCAAATGACACAATTCCAGTAAAATCTGCCAATGCCAAATCATCAAGACCACCGGATCGCCCTGCTTACTTTCAACGGTATGCAGATTCTCGACGTCACCGGCCCCGCATCGGTGTTTGCCGCTGCCAACGACGCGGTGGGAAGGGCGCACTACGAGGTCCGCATCCTTTCCGAAACCGGCGGACTGGTCAGAAGCAATAGCGCCATCGCCATCGCCAGCGAAGCGCTGGATGGCTTTGCGGCCGACTTCTTCGATACCGTGCTCGTGGTCGGCGGCGACGACGACGCCACGCGCGCGCTGGCCACGAACCGGACCATCGCCGCCTGGATGCGGAAGGCCAGCGAACAGGCGCAACGCTATGGTTCGGTCTGCACCGGCACCTTCGCCCTCGCCTCTTACGGCCTGGTGGACGGCAAACGCGTGGCGACGCATTGGTCGGGCTGCGGCGAGCTGGCGCGGCTGTTCCCGCGCGTCGAAGTCGATACCAATGCCTTGTATGTCGAGGACGGACGCGTCTGGACCTCGGCAGGCGTCACCACCGGCATCGACATGTGCCTGGAAATCGTTTCGCGCGATCTCGGTGCGAGCGTGGCCAACACCATCGCCGAACGGCTCGTGCTCTATGCCAAACGCCCCGGTTACCAATCGCAATTCAGCCCGGTACTGCGCGCCCAGACGCGCGCCGACGCGCCCTTCTCCAAGCTGATCCAGTGGATGAAGGAAAACTTGAGCGAAGTGCTCGACGTGCCGCGCCTGGCCGCCTGGGTCGCCATGTCGGAGCGCAATTTCCATCGCAAATTCACCGACGCCCTCGGTGAAACCCCGGCCCGCTTCGTCGAAACGCTGAGGCTCGACCAGGTGCGGCTCTTGCTCGCCACCCGGGCCTCGCTCAAGGAAATCGCCGGCCGCACCGGCTACAGCACGGCGGCGCAATTGTCGAAAGCCTTCGAGCGCCGCTTCGGCATGACGCCGCTGTTGTTCCGCGAGATGCATTGCGCAAAATAGGCAGTGCAAGTCGGTTTTATATTGAGGGCTGCCGCGTGGCAGCATCAGACATCACCGCGTTACATCCATGATGGCCCGCCTCGCCGCACGCATCGCCTGCACGCCGTTTGCCGCCGCGCTGGGGTGGGGTTGAGCATGAACGACGATGGCTATAGCGAAGCCTACCTCGGCCACACCCATGGCAACGGCGAAGCAACCGCCTTCGATTCCGCGGCACTGCAAAACACCTTCATCCTGCCGGGCGGCGCGACGCCTGTCGACGTCGGCCTGTACACCGGGATCGAACACGAGAACGATCGCTCGCAGGGCTACAGGCTGAGCGTGGGCCGCTGTTCGAAGCCGGTTTCGGCTTGACCACGGCGGATCTGAACCTGATATTCCGCCGCAATTACCGCGCCGACGACACCAACCCGGTGCAGCTCGCCTGCCAATGGCAGATCAAGCGCCGCCTCGGCGCCTCGCTCGAACCGGGCGTGCAGCACTACAACGCGGCGGGGCCGTTCGATGCCTTCGACCGGCGGAATGCGGCAACCTTCCGCCTGCAGGCGATCATCGGCTTTTGATTTCCGGGACACGTGCCAGTTGCAAGGCGCCATGCCGAATCGCGGCATTGTCGAGCGCCGAAAAACCCAGCAGCCAGCCATCGCGCGCCGGCCCCAGGTAAAGCCTGGACAAGCCCGGTGTCGCAACATCGAGTTGCGCGGCGCGGCGCGTATAACTGTCTTCCTTGCCTTCCGGCAGATGCACCGCCATCTTCAAGCCGCCCGCGGTTGGCAGGATGTCGAGCCAGCCGCGCGTGCGCTTTTCCAGTTCTTCGCGCAGCAAATCGCGCCGGCTGCGGTAGAGCTGGCGCATCTGGCGCAAATGCGCCGCGAAATGTCCCTCTTCGATGAAGGCCGCCGTCACGGCCTGGGTCCATTGCGTGGTATGTCCGTCCTGCACCGTGCGCGCCAGGGTAAAGGCTTCGATCAGCGACGGCGGCAAGACCAGGTAAGCCAGCCGCAGCGCCGGAAACAAGACCTTGGAAAAGGTGCCGACGTAGAGCACGCGCTCGTGGCGGTCCAGCCCCTGCAGTGAAGGCAGGGGCCGGCCGTCGTAGTGGAATTCGCTGTCGTAATCGTCTTCGACGATCCAGGCATCGCGTTCACGCGCCAGATCGAGCAAAGCCATGCGCCGCGCCAGGCTCAGGCTGGCGCCGGTGGGGTATTGGTGCGAAGGCGTGAGATAGATCAGGCGCGGCGCCGGCCCTGCGGAAGCCGTGCCGATATCCATGCCGTCGGCGTCGACCGGCACGGGCACGAGCTGCGCGCCGGCCGAGGCAAAGGCCGTGCGCGCGCCTTCGTAGCAGGGATCTTCCACCCATGCCGCGTCGCCGTCGTCGAGCAGCAGCGTCGCAATCAGGGTCAGCGCCTGTTGTGAACTGGTCAGGATCAGGATTTGTCCGGCGCTGCAATGCACGCCGCGCGATTGGTTCAGGTAGTGCGCCACCGCCTCGCGCAGCGGCACAAACCCTTGCGGATCGCCGAAGCCGAGCAAGTCGCGTCCGCCCCGGCGCGAGAGGCGGTTGCCCAGCTTATGCCAGGTTTCGAGCGGAAAAGCCGACAGATCGGGCGAGGCGCCCGAGAAAGCTTGCGGCACGCGCGCATCGCGGCAACCGCCACCGGCAACGATCGCGCTGCCGCGGTCCGAGAGCCTGGCCGGGGCCGCGATGCTTTGGGCGACAGGTGCGGCTTGGCGGGCGGAAGCGAAGGCGACAAACGTACCGCCGCCGACCTGGCGCCGCAAGTACCCTTCCGCTTCGAGCTGCCCATAAGCCCCCTCGACGGTGACACGCGACACGCCCAGATCCTGCGCCAGTTGCCGGCTCGAAGGCAGGCGCTCGTCGCGCTTCAAATGCCCGCCATGCAGCGCCTGACGGATCGCAGCGCACACCTGTTCGCGCAGTGTGCGACGCTCAGCCTTTTGTGTGACGAACAGGGACATCCAGAGCGAGGCGGCCGGCATGAAATGGTCTTATCACGTTTATAAAATTGGTATCAATTATAAGACCAATCCAAATCTAAAATACCCACAGACATCACCAACCCGCAAAAAGGCAAATCATGTCCGATATCCGCTCCAACGTAACCGAAATCGCACCGCTCCGGCCCGACGCAAGCCGTGACTTTTTTCAGGCCAAGCTCGCGCTGCACACCGACGCCTGGGACGTGGCCGAGGATTTGCGCAACGGCGTAAAAGAGATCGTCGTCATCGATACGCGCGCCGGCGAGCATTACCAACGCGGCCACATTCCCGGGGCGATCAGCTTTCCCCATCGCACGATGAATGAAGCCAGCACGGCCCATCTCGACCGCGGCAAGACTTACGTCACCTATTGCGACGGCATAGGCTGCAATGGCTCGACCAAAGGCGCCTACAAGCTGGCCGCGCTCGGCTTCAAGGTCAAAGAGATGCTGGGCGGTCTCGACTTCTGGCTGCGCGACGGCCATCCCGTCGCGCAAGGCGACGCACCCGGTTCCCTGCTTGGCGGCGTGCTGATGGAGTGCGCATGTTGAGCGGCGGCTTGATCGTGCGCGCGCTCCAGGCCTCGGACCGCGCAGCCTGGAACCCGCTATGGGATGGTTACAACGCCTTCTATGGACGCAGCGGCCCGACCGCCCTGCCCGCCATCGTCACGGAGACGACCTGGAACCGCTTCTTCGATGCCTACGAACCGGTGCATGCGCTCGTGGCCGAGCGTGACGGCAGGTTGGACGGACTGGTGCATTACCTGTTCCACCGCAGCACCACGCTGATCGGTCCGACCTGCTACCTGCAAGACTTGTTCACCGATGCGGCGCAACGCGGCCAAGGCGTGGGCCGCGCCTTGATCGAAGCCGTGTATGAACGCGCGAGAGCAGGCGGCGCCGAACGCGTGTATTGGCTGACCCAGCATGGCAACAGCGCGGCGCGCCGCCTGTACGACAAGGTGGCGGACGAATCGGGCTTCGTGGTCTACCGCAAGGTGATTCAAAAGTAACGCAAGCCGAGCGCGTCCTTGACTTCGGCGGCCGTGCATGCGGCGACTTCGCGTGCACGCGCCGTGCCTTGCTTGAGCATGCGCAATACTTCGCCGCGGTCGCGGCCGAATTCTTCACGCCGCTGCCGGATCGGCCCAAGCAATTCCTGCAAGCAGGCTTCCAACCGGGCCTTGACCAGGCTGTCGGCCAGGCCGCCGCGCACATAGTGCTCTTTCAGGGTTTCCAGCCCCGCCCTGTCCTCATCGAAAGCGTCGAGGTAGGTGAAGGCGACATTGCCTTCGAGATGGCCCGGATCCTGTACGCGCAGATGCAAGGGATCGGTATAGATTTTCTTGACCGCACCGCGTATCTCGTCGGCCGGGGCGCCGAGGTTGATCGTGTTGTTGAGCGACTTGCTCATCTTGGCCTTGCCGTCCAGGCCGGGCAGACGTCCGATCTCCGGCACCAGCGCCTGCGCTTCCACCAGCACTTCGCTTCCGGCAATGCGATTGAGGCGGCGCACGATTTCATTGGTCTGTTCTATCATCGGCACCTGGTCTTCGCCCACCGGCACGACAGCCGCCTTGAAAGCCGTGATGTCGGCCGCCTGGCTTGCCGGATAAGTCAGGAAGCCGGCCGGGATGTCGCGCTCGAAGCCGCGCTGGCGTATCTCTTCCTTGACCGTCGGATTGCGCTCGAGCCGCGCCACGGTCACGAGATTCAGGTAATAGAACGCCAGCTCCGCCAATTCCGGCACTTGCGACTGGATGAAGATAGTCGATACCGCCGGGTCGATGCCGACGGCAAGATAGTCGAGCGCCACCTCGAGCACATGGCGATGCACCTTCCCGGTGTCTTCCATGTTGTCGGTCAAGGCTTGCGCGTCTGCCAGCATCACGAATTGGCGGTATTCATGCTGGTATCGCACGCGGTTGCGCAAACTGCCGACATAGTGGCCGAGATGCAGCGGCCCGGTCGGACGGTCGCCGGTGAGGATGACGGGGGCTTGTTTCATGGGTGTGTTGCGCATGTTGTTTCCTGTTTTTTCCGCCACCGGATTTGCCGGCCGACGGAAACAGTTCATGAACACACACCTGCCCCGTCATGGCGGCATCGGTTGAACGAGTGAAGCAATGGGAAAACGAAAAAACGATGGCCGCGAAATCAGCGGGTCCACCAGGATTGGAAGGTCGTGCGGAACGGATTGTGGGCAAGGTAATGCATGCACCAATTATCGCAGTACAAGAGGAAGCTGTCAAAATCGGCACTACAATACCGCTGAAGCCAACCTCCATCGCACCCCATCATGAGCATACAAGGCTTGAGCCACCTGACCTTCGTCGTGCGCGACCTCGACCGCTCGGCCGCGTTGTGGCGCGAGGGCCTGGGTGCGGGGGAAGTGTACGACAGCGGTCCGGCGCGGTTTTCCCTCTCGCGCGAGAAATTCTTCTCGCTCGGCGGCATGTGGATCGCCCTGATGGAGGGCGATTCGCTATCGATGCGCAACTACCGCCACGTGGCATTCAAGGTCGATCAGTCCGACCTGCCTGCGTATCGCCGACGCTTGCTGGCGCAAGGCGCCGAAATCAAGGAAGGCCGGTCGCGCGTGGAAGGCGAAGGACAGTCTCTGTATTTCTACGATTTCGACAACCATTTATTCGAACTGCATAGCGGCACGCTGGAACAGCGGCTGGCCCGCTATGCCGAACGACTTCCGGAATAGTCAGCATGAGTATCGCCATCCCCAAGGAAGCACGCGAACAGGTTATCGCCTCGATCGAGCGCTATTTTGCCGAAAACATGGAAGAACGGATCGGCAACGTCGCCGCCGGGGCCCTGCTCGGCTTCTTTCTCGAGGAAATCGGCCCCTTGGTGTATAACCAGGCAGTCGCCGACGTGCAGGAACGCCTGTTGACGCGCGTGCAGGAAATCGACATCGAGATCCACGAAGACGAATTCCAGTATTGGAGCAAGATGGAAAAAACCGGTCGCAAGCGCAAATAAATAGCGGATGAGTAGCAAATACGTGCCCGAAATCCCTCTTTGCAGACGAGTTGCAACGCTTGCGTGGCGATTCCATATCGATTCCCGCTATACTTGCGCTTGATTTTCCCCTAGGGATGTTTGTAGCATTCTCCTGAGACCAATAAAAGCGACCTCCATGCTATTCCTGATTCTCATCATCGTTGCCCTCATCGCCGTCGTCGTCATCTACCAAGCCGTCAAATTGCGGCGAGCGGTCAGTGAAAACCTCGGGCCGCGGCAGCCGACGCATCCGGAAATGCTGACGGAGCTGACTTTCAGCGCGGATAGCATTTCGGCAAAATATCCGGACGGCGGCATCATCAGCATGAAATGGTCGGAATTGACGAATATCGGTTTGGCATCCACCGCTGCGGCACCCGGTGACCCATCCCTGTATTGGGGACTGCACAGCGGCAAACAGGTGCCCACCATCACTTATCCGCATGGCACGGTCGGCGACAAGGAGTTGCTGGCTGAATTCGCCAGGCGCCTGCCGGGATTCGATATGGAAAAAGTCATGCAGGCGGTCGCCGCAACGGGCCGCGCGCACTTCCAGGTCTGGTCCAAAAAGTAAGCTGCAGCCGCTGCAAGCCCTCGACAATTCCGCTCACAATCCGCCCCGATTGCAAATCAGTCCACTCGCGCACTGAGCGCCAGTGGTATGCGCTCGCGCGCCTCGCTTTGCATACCACTCCCAGGTTTCCCCAGATAGAAACGCGTCAAGGCGGCACCAACCGCCTTGCAGTGGTTTGCAATTGGTATCTGGAAACCAAAACCACTTGACGCACCTTGCATTCACGCTCAACCTCTTCCGCGCCATATCAACAACAACGACACGAAGGAGAGAGCGATGCAAAACAGGATGGTTTCCGGGTTGACGCTGAGCCTGATCGGCGGTCTGCTGGCCGGATGCGGCGGCGGTTCGCAGGATTCGCTGAGCAACAGCCAAAAGTCCATGAACCGCAGCATCAAGGCAACCGCGGCTTGCGACTCGGCATGGAATTCGACCACCGCCTACACCGGTGGCGCGCTGGTCAGTTACAGCGGCGTCAATTACAAGGCAAACTGGTGGACGCAAGGCAATAATCCGTCCACCAACAACGGCGGCGCCGGCAGCGGCCAACCCTGGACCAGTATAGGCGCATGCGGCGGCACGCCGACACCGACACCGACACCGACACCGACACCTACACCTACACCTACGCCTACCCCGACTCCAACGCCGACACCTACTCCCGGCGCCACTACCGGCACGATCAATTTCCACCTGTTGCTGGGCGTCGGCAGTTCGCAAGACCACATGACGCTCGATGGCGGCAATTACAACGACTTGATCATGTCGAACTTCATCGCCGGTGTCATGTACGGCCACATGATCCAGGAATACTATCCGGGCGAGCTGTTCCAGAAGGATTATCTGTACGGTTCCATCATGGGCCAGCTGCTGCAGGAAAACATCGCGACGGAAGACTATGTCGGCAGCAGTACGCTGATCGACCCAAGTTCGGATCAGCAAGCCGTGATGGGTGCCGGCCAGGGCGGGCCGTATCAGATCAACAATTACGCTGCCGACATGGTAGCAGGCTCCTACACCCCGGCCGGCCATTCGCTGATCAACTACATCGCGATCCAGAAAAACATCGGCTACACGATGGCGACGGCACCGACACAATACACCAAGGTCACGCCGCCCTCGTTCAATAACAAGTATTACGGCCCGATGTTGACGGCCTACTTCCACTACAACGACTACGTCGCCCTGAACGTGACCGGCAAGGGCGCCGGCGGATGGACCACGCCCTGGGAACCGCAATACGACAACATGATGGCCAACTTCGCCAGGTTGCCGGACAACTTCCTCGATATCATCCTGAACGTGGCCTACAACCAGGGTTACTATGGCGGCCTCGTGGCGAACTACAGCGCGATGGGCGCCAACGCGACCGCCTCGAGCTTGACCGGCATTAATGCCTATAGCTCGGTCTGGGGCGACAGCAACACCTACGATCAATATCCCTACCAGGTGCGCTACTACCTCGATCAGTTCTACGACAATCCCATTCCGACCAGCAGCGCCACCACCTTCGCTACCCCGACCAACCACATCATCTTCAACATGACGTCGCTCTCCGGCGTGTTCTCCAATGTATTCCAAACCCTCGCATATCAAGACGGCGCAAGTACTTCGCGTTATTTCACGGCAGCGCAAGCGACGACCGCCTTCAATGCGGCACTGCAATCGGCCGGGGTTTCCGGAACCGCCAACCTGGATTTGAGCAAGGCAAGCGACCGCGCCCAAATTTTCAGCGTGCTGGAAAAGGCGATCGGGAATCTTGAAATCAACCAGAACACCAGGTTCAATGCGACGACGCTGACTCAGCTATAGGCATTCGCTGCAGCGCAGCAGCAAAGCCGGCTTCACGATTCCAGGCCTGCCATGGCGACAAGGCAGGCTTTTTTGTTTCACTGGGGGTTCATTTCGTTTGCGCTGGGAAATGTGCAGGCTATTCCCGCTATTTTGCATTACGTCGCAATCCTGTGGTCTTTCCCCTTCGTAACCCATATAGTCGAATCGTCGGCAAGGATATGCCTTAGCGATTGGAGATGAAAATGAAACAAGACTTCCGGAAGCCCTTGCTGTTTCCTACCGTCATTGCCCTCATCGGCCTGGCAATCTCGAGTGCGGCGCTGGCTGACGATGCGGCCAGCGAATCCCGCGCCATCGATCCCGGGGTTTCGCGCGTGATCCTCGACGGTACGGCTTCACTGCAATTGCGCCAGGGTGCGACTCCCGCACTGATCGTCTATGGCGACAAGGATGAGTTGAAAACCGTCACCACCGGACTGTCGGGCGATACCTTGCGCATCGACAATGAAGGCACCTATTTCATGCACGTACCGAAGCTGCGCGTCGAATTGACTCTGCCCAACCTGAGCCAGATCACCAGCAGCGGCATAGGCACGGCCCAGGTTACGGGATTCTCCGGCGACAACCTGCAGATCAACATCACGGGCACGGGCAGTGTCAGCGTCAATGCCCACTACAGGCAAGTCACGATACGCTCGACCGGGATCGGCAGCGCCAACATCAACGATGGCGATAGCGACAGGATTGAAGTCCACGCACCCGGCGCCGGGCACGTGATCCTGGTGGGACAGACCAAGGAACTGATCAGCAAGCTAGACGGCGTAGGCGGGCTCGATGCCAGGGAATTGAAAGCCGACAGCGTGACCGCCTACTTGAACGGTGTCGGCAGCGCAAAAGTGTACGCGAAAAAGTCGGCCAACATGTACCTGCATGGCATGGGATCGATCACGGTATACGGCAATCCCGCCACCCGCAATTCGGAAGTCAGCGGATTCGGCAAGATCAACTGGGAACAATGACAATTCGCCGACGATGAGAAAAACAATCAGATCGTTTTCCCTGCTGCTGGCCTTGTGCGCCGCTCCCTTGGCGCACGCGGGCTACGAAGAAGGCTTGACCGCCTTCCGGGCCGGCAGCTATAGCGCGGCACTGGCCGAACTGATGCCAGCCGCCAAGGCCGGCAATGCCGACGCGCAGCAATTGCTGGGCCACATGTATTACATGGGTCAGGGCGTGGCACAGGATTTCGCGCAAGCCTTGAACTGGCACC
>DASVYZ010000383.1:0-3540 GCA_036391935.1 Burkholderiaceae bacterium
GATTTGCTGCTGGTTGCGGCAGGCGGCTATGCCGAGATGCGCGCCGACAACTTCGATCTCGAAGCGGCCAACAAGCTGGTTGACCTGAACCTGCGCGGCGTGCTCAACTGCCTCGATCCCGTGCTGCCGGCATTGCTCCGCCAAGGCGCCGGAGCGATCGGCATCGTGTCGTCCGTCGCCGGGTACAGCGGCCTGCCGCGAGCGCTGATCTATGGCGCCACCAAGGCGGCGCTGATCAACCTGTGCGAATCGCTTTATCTCGATTTGCGCCCGCAAGGCATAGGCGTGCATCTGATCAACCCCGGCTTTGTCGACACCCCCTTGACCGTCGACAATCCTTTCCCCATGCCCGCCCTGATCGCGCCCGAGGAAGCGGCACGCCATATCGTCTCCGGCATCGAGCGCGGCGCCTTCCACATCCACTTCCCGCGCCGCTTCACCAATTGGCTGCGCTTCGCGCGTCTGCTCCCTTACGGACTCTATTTCAAGCTCGTGCACAAGGTGACGGGACTATGACCCACGACGATTCCCGATTGGCACGGGTCATCGATTTTTACGAATCGCTGAACCAGGCTTCGTTGAGCGAACTCGGGCAAATCTATGCCGATAATGCGGCATTCAAGGACCCGTTCAACGAAGTGCGCGGCGTCGATGCCATCGCTGCCATATTCCGCCACATGTATGTGCAAGTCGAGGCGCCCCGCTTCATAGTCAAGAGTCGCATGGCGGACGGCGACGAGGCTTTTCTGACCTGGGATTTCCGGTTTCGCATGAAGAGTTCCCCCGGCAAGGAAGAATGCATACGCGGTGCGACCCATTTGCGCTTCGATGCCGCAGGGCTGGTCGCCATGCACCGCGACTACTGGGATGCAGCGGAAGAACTCTATGAA
Source organism: Burkholderiaceae bacterium (assembly GCA_036391935.1). Taxonomy (GTDB): domain Bacteria; phylum Pseudomonadota; class Gammaproteobacteria; order Burkholderiales; family Burkholderiaceae_D; genus PKWO01. The sequence goes on from DASVYZ010000383.1 coordinate 891, forward strand.
AAACTGCCCCTGCTGGGCGGCTTCATGCGCTGGCTCAAGCGGCGCGCCGCTTCCTGAGGAGGGCAATTTTATTCAATACGGCCCGCGCTTCCCAGCCTAGCATGCAGGTTTTCCACCTTGGGAGCACGTATGCACGCATCGACATCCGCCGCACCGGCATCAAGCTTGGGCATTCAGGCCTCCGAAGCCCTGCGCAAGCTGGCCCTGAATGAAGAAGCCAAGGAACTATTCTGCTTTGACCCGCGCTATCGCCCTTTCATGCACCGCGTGGCACGGCGCTACGTTGCCGGTCAGACGATAGACGACGCACTCGGGCGCGCGCGTGCGATGGCAGCGCGCGGTCATGCAGTCTCCATCGAGTACATGGGCGAAAGCGTGCGCGATGCGGCACGCGCCGATTCCGAGACTGAAGTCTTCCTCGACGTGATCGAAGCCCTCGACAGGGCCGCTCAGCCCGCCTCCATTTCGCTCGACCTGTCGCACATCGGCTTGCTGGTGGACCCCGAACTCGGCTACCGCAACCTGTGCCGCATCGCCCAAGCCGCCGCTGCCGGAGGCCGCGAGGTGATGATATCGGCCGAAGGATCGGAGCGGGCCGACGCGATACACGACGTCTATGCCCGTCTGCATGCGCAAGCGAAGCTGCATCATGTCGGCATGACCGTGCAGGCACGGCTGCACCGTACGGAGTCGGACCTGAAGCGGCTTATGGCCTACCCAGGGAAGATACGCCTGGTCAAGGGAGCCTTCCTTGAGCCGGCCGAAGTCGCGTGGCCGCGCGGCAGCGCTGAATTGCGGGAAAATTTCCTGCGCTTCGCGCGCGAACTGCTGGGCGCGGGCCACCTCTGCTCGATCGCAACACACGACAGCGAAATCCAGCGTGAACTGTGCGAATTCATTTCCCGGCACGGCTTGCAGCGCGAGCGGTTCGAATTCGAAACCCTGATCGGCCTCGGCACCGAACAGCTCGACGGCCTGCAACGGCTGGGGTTTCCGACGCGCGAATATGCCGGCTTCGGCGATGAGTATTTTCTTTACGTGGTGAACCGTATTGCCGAGGAGCCGGCGCGGTTGCTGCAGGCGTTGATAGACGTCACCGCCGATACTGCCCCGGCGTAGCGGCCACATGACGCTTGAAGGCGCGCTGGAAATGCGCCTGGTCGGCAAAGCCGACCTCTTGCGCAACATCGGCGATGGCCGCGCCGCTGCGCAGCCTTGCCTTTCCGCGCTTGATGCGAACGTCGAGCAGGTAAGCGTGCGGCGTCATGCCGAAGCGACGCTTGAAGGCGCGGATCAGGTGGGCTTCGGACAGCCCGGCCGCTGCACACAGCTCCTCGAGCTTCACCGTCCGGGCATAGTGGGCTTCGAGGTAATCGGCCGCTCGCGCCAGCTTGCCGCCGGTTTCGCGAGCTTGCTTCCCGAGCGTGCCGAGCTCGCCCTGCAACGCCGAAAAGAACGCGACCGCAGCGCTCTGCTTGTGCAAGGGTTCCGCGCCCGCATCCTGCAGGATGTCGAACAATCGGTTGAAGCGGCCGAACAGCCTGGTGGCCGACATGGCCTCGAAGGGCTGGAATTCGCCCGCTTCACCTTCGCGCTGCAGCACAGCCAGCCATTGCGGATCGACGTAGAGCATGCGGTAAGACCAGGGCACGCCGGCCTGCGGATTGCAGGCATGGGCTTCCTCGGGATTGATCACGACCACGGTGCCGGCCGCGATGTCTTCCTGACGCCTGCCATTCCAGTATGTGCTTTGCCCGCCCGTGACCGCGCCGATCGAAAACGTGTCGTGCGTATGCCTTGCATAGCCCACGCCGCAGGCGCCCGCGACGCTGCGCGCCTCGAGATACGGCAAGGCGGCGTCGCGCCAGAAGGCGGATGTGGATTCGGGGCCCATACGGCATTCTACCGCCTGCAGGCCTATAATGCCGCATGAGCAAAGCTTTCGTTTCCGCCGTCGTTGCTGCGCTTGAACCGCTGGCCGATCCTGCGCAAGCCGCCGGCATGACGGCTTACATGAAAAATCAGTTCCGCTATCTCGGCGTTGCCACGCCGGCGCGGCGCGCTGCTTGTGCCGGACTCGTGCGCGGCTTCGACGGCGACCCGATCGCCGCCGCCAAAGCCTTGTGGAAGCTCGACGAACGCGAATACCAATACGTCGCGACCGACCTGTTGCGCCACCATGCCAAGCGCCTCGGTGGAAACGACCTGCGGGCCCTCGAAGCGCTGGTGCAAAGCAAGGCATGGTGGGATTGCGTCGATGCGCTCGCGCCGACCATCGGCGAGATCGTCTGCCGCGAGCGCAGCCTTGCGGCACGCATGGATGAATTGATCGAAGCGGACGACTTCTGGCTGCGCCGCGTCGCCATCCTGCATCAGCTCGCGTGGAAGGGTGAGACCGACGAGAAGCGCCTGTTCCGCTATTGCCTGCGACGTGCGGGCGACAAGGAGTTTTTCATCCGCAAGGCCATAGGCTGGGCCTTGCGCCAATATGCGCGCAGCGCACCGGAAGCCGTGCGCGGCTTCGTAGAAAAGCATGGCGACAAATTATCGCCGCTGTCGCTGCGCGAAGCGACCAAACATTTGTGAGAGACCATATGAATACTTACGACAACCGCCAGTGGTTTTACGTCAAGCGCCCGAGCGGCCGCGT
>DASVYZ010000384.1:0-2231 GCA_036391935.1 Burkholderiaceae bacterium
GTTACGTCGGCCCTGCACCGGATTTCAAGAATTTGGGAAAGACATCCCTGGTTTTGTCCGTTAGTAAGACTTTTTAACTGAGGTTAGTATGAAACTGATAACAGCGATCATCAAGCCATTCAAACTGGACGAGGTTCGCGAGGCCTTGTCGCAGATCGGGGTGCAGGGGATCACCGTCACCGAAGTCAAGGGTTTCGGCCGTCAGAAAGGCCATACCGAGCTGTATCGCGGCGCCGAGTACGTGGTCGATTTCCTACCCAAGACCAAGATCGAGGCTGCTGTCGACGATGCCATCGTCGAGCGCGCCATCGAGGCCATCGAGACTTCCGCGCGTACCGGCAAGATCGGCGACGGCAAGATTTTCGTCTACGATCTGCAGCAGGTCGTACGTATTCGCACCGGGGAAACCGGCAACGATGCACTCTAAGGGAGAAGACATGAAACAAACGTTCTTTAAGGGGCTGATGGCGGCTGGGTTGCTGTTTGCCGCGCTCGGATTCTCGCAATTGGCTGCGGCTGACGATGCCAAGGCCCCTGCCAGCGCTCCGGCGGCTTCGGCTCCTGCTGCTTCGGCGCCTGCCGCGGCTTCCGCACCGGCGGCATCGGCGCCTGCGGCGGCATCGGCTTCCGCCAGCGCTTCGGCTCCCGCTGCAGCGGCGCCGGCCGCAGCGCCCGCCGATGCAGCGGCAGCGCCTGCTCCGACCGTCAACAAGGGCGACACGGCCTGGATGATGGTATCGACGGCCTTCGTCATCCTGATGACGATCCCGGGCTTGGCATTGTTCTATGGCGGCCTGGTCCGTACCAAGAACATGCTGTCGATCCTGATGCAGGTGTTCATGATCTTCTCGCTGATCATCGTGCTCTGGTGCCTGTACGGCTATTCGTTCGCTTTCACCGAAGGCAATGCCATCATCGGCGGTACCGACCGGCTGTTCTTGAAGGACATCTACAACGCCGCCACCGGCGATTTCGCCAAGGCCGCAACCTTCTCCAAGGGCGTCGCCATTCCCGAGTACGTGTATGTGGTGTTCCAGGCTACCTTCGCCGCCATCACTTGCGGCCTGATCATCGGCTCCTTCGCCGAGCGCGCCAAGTTCTCGGCCGTGTTGGCCTTCGTCGTGATCTGGTTCACGTTCTCGTATCTGCCGATCGCGCACATGGTCTGGTTCTGGACCGGCCCCGATGCGATCAAGGATTCGACGACTGCCGCGGTTGAATTGGCCAAGGGCGGCTGGCTGCAGCGCCAGGGCGCGCTCGACTTCGCCGGCGGCACCGTGGTGCATATCAACGCCGCCGTGGCGGGCATCGTCGGCGCCTTCATGATCGGCAAGCGCGTCGGCTACGGCCGCGAATCGATGGCGCCGCACTCGCTGACCATGACCATGATCGGCGCCTCGCTGCTGTGGATGGGCTGGTTCGGTTTCAACGCCGGTTCCGCGCTCGAAGCCGGCGATACGGCCGCGCTGGCCTTCGTCAACACCTTGCTGGCTACCGCTGCCGCTGCCCTGTCCTGGGTGTTCGGTGAATGGTTCCACAAGGGCAAGCCTTCCATGCTGGGCGGCGCGTCCGGTGCGGTTGCCGGCCTGGTGGCGATCACCCCGGCTTGCGGTTTCGTCGGCCCGATGGGCGCCTTGGTCATCGGCCTGGCCGCTGGCCTGGTTTGCCTGTGGGGCGTGAACGGCTTGAAGCGCCTGATCGGCGCGGACGATTCGCTCGACGTGTTCGGCGTGCATGGCGTCGGCGGTATCCTGGGCGCCCTGCTGACCGGCGTGTTCGCAGCGCCGGCTCTAGGCGGCCAGGGTGTGTACGACTACGTCGCCAACAAGGCCGGCTTGTTGTCGTCGAGCTACTCGATCTTCGATCAATTGAAGATCCAGGGTACGGGTGTGCTTACGACGGTCATCTGGTCGGGCGTGGTATCGGTGATCGCTTACTGGATCGTCGACAAGACTATCGGCCTGCGTGTCGCGGAAGATGAAGAACGGGAGGGCCTGGATATTTCCAGCCATGGTGAAACGGCGTATCATGCGTAAGTATTGATGCGGTAACCATCCCTGAGGCCCGCGCGAGCGGGGCTTCCAAGCGCCTCCTCGGAGGCGCTTTTTTTTGTTGTGCGCCCAGCATGGGCGCAATCTAGGAGGTGGAAGTCCTCTCGTAAGCTGACCACAGCGAACGAAGCGAAGCGCAACTGCGGAAGGGTGACCAACCGTGGGAAGGAAGCGTGGAAC
>DASVYZ010000385.1:0-12709 GCA_036391935.1 Burkholderiaceae bacterium
TGTGCCAACACGTCCAATACCTGCTCGGTCGAATTGTTGACGCGGTCGCCGCTTGGGCCATCGTCGAAGCTGATCAGGAAGCGGATCGGCGCGGGCACATGAACTGGCGCAGCGGCGGCCGCGAGGTTCGCCGAATTCTCCGCCGTTGCGCACGCCATGAGCGGGCTGAGTGTTCCCAGCAGGGCGACGAGCGCGAAGCGGAGCATGGTTGAGCCGGGCAATTCGAAAGGGGCGGGCAAGGGCTGGTTGTAGAACGGAGGCAAATGCACTCCGGCCCGCCATTGTAATACAGCGCCACCCGCCAATTGCGCACCCTGCGTAATTTTCACCTGCGCTCACGCCAAGGCCTGTCTCGTAGCGTACGCCGCGCGCGTATTGCGCCTGGGCGTCGCCGTCTTCGGCTGCGCGGTGCAGCGACCTGGGTTGCGGAAGATGTTCCGGCTGACATGGGATGCTCCTCGATGGTTGAGAACCTGCGGCTTGGCTCAGGCGAAGCCGTCGTGCGATGGATTTGGTACGAAGCGCGAACAACGCGTGATAAAAGCGCGGTGTAAAGTAGCGGTTTCGCATCAACCTGGGAGAAGCGCAGCATGACCGATCTCGCCTCGCTGCAACAATTGCTGCAACCGTTGTTCCCCGGCTTGCTCGGCATGGAACTGACCCAACTCGGGCCGGACCTCGTTTGCGCCCGCCTCAAGGTGAGGGCGGATTTATGTACGGCAGGCGGCATTTTGCACGGCGGCGCCGCGATGGCCTTCGCCGATACCTTGGGCGCCGTCGCCACCTACGTCAACCTGCCGCAAGGCATGCGCACCACAACCATTGAATCGAAGACCAATTTCTTCGCCGCCGCAGCGGTTGATACCGTTGTCACGGCCGAGTGCACGCCGTTTCACAAGGGCAAATCGACCATGGTCTGGCAGACGCAAATCCGCAATGAGGCTGGCAAGCTGAGCGCTGTTGTCACACAGACACAGATGATCTTGCCGGCCTGAATCGTTCCTGCGGGTACGTCACGCGGACGTCATCTTTCGATAGAAAAATACGGTATCGTGACCGGACTAGATTGCGGTGCAACATTACCCGGCAATATCGATTACCATCATAGTTTGCCCATTTCTCCCAAAGAAAGACAGCATGACGGATAACGAGACCGTACTCATTCTGCAAGGCGGCGGCGCGCTGGGCGCGTATCAGGCGGGCGTGTTCGAGTGCATGCACAAGCACAACGTCGAAGTCGACTGGGTCATCGGCACGTCCATCGGCGCGATCAACAGCGCCATCATCGCCGGCAATCCTCCTGAGAAGCGACTCGAGCAACTGCAAGGTTTTTGGGATAGCCTGATCCCGGATTTTGCCCCGACATTCTGGCCCGGCATGGTGCCGTGGATGAACGTGACGCGTTCGATCGAAACCATCGATACGCTGATCAACGGCGTCGATGGATTCTTCAAGCCGCGCACCGGCGCCATGTGGGATTTGACGGCGGAAGTCGATATCGAACGTGCCGGTTTTTACGACACCTCGCCGCTCAAGGCCACGCTGGAAAAATTCGTTGATTTCGACTATCTGAACAGCGGCGCAATACGCATCTCGGTGTGTGCAGTCGATATCGACGACGGGCAAAGCGTGGTGTTCGACAGCGCCAGGGAAGAGATCCGTCCCGAGCACATCATGGCTTCCGGCGCCTTGCCGCCGGGTTTCCCGCCCATCGTGATCGACCAGCGCGCCTATTGGGATGGCGGCGTCTATTCCAATTCCCCGCTTGAAGTCTTTCTCGGGGAAGACGGCAGGCGCAGTTCGCTGTGTTTCATGGTCGATTTGTGGGATGCCAACGAGCGGCGCCCGGAAACCATGTCGCAAGTGCTGGCGCGCTACAAGGACATCCAATATGCCAGCCGCTCCAAGGAACAACTGGCCCTGTATCAGAAGATCCAGGACATGCAGCGTGCCATCCGCCTGCTCACCGACAACTTGAGCGCGGCGGCACGCAAGAAAGAGGAATTGCAGCCGGCCATCGAACTCGGATGCGACCACACGGTCAACATTGTGCACCTGGTGATGAAGGCCTTGCCGCACGACACTCAATTCAAGGACATCGATTTCAGCGCCGACACGCTCTCCAGGCGCTGGCAAGCCGGTGCCCGCGATTGCGGCAGGGCTTTGCGCCATAAATCCTGGCTGCGGCCCATGCCGCCGCATGCCGGCCTTGCCATCCACGAACTGCCACGGGAGGATTGATGACAGAAGACGATGTCCGCAGCAATGCCTTTGCCATGCCCATGCACAACCCGGCGTTTCCGCCGGGGCCCTACCGCTTCGTCGACCGTGAATACCTCATCATCACCTACCGCACCGACCCCGTGGCGCTGGAAAAGATGATTCCGGCGCCGCTCAAGATGACGGAGCCCGTGGTCAAGTACGAATTCATCAACATGCCCGACTCGACCGGCTTCGGCCATTATTGCGAATCGGGCCAGGTGATCCCGGTCGAATTCAACGGCGTGGAAGGCGGCTACGTGCACAGCATGTTCCTGGACGACCACCCGCCGATTGCCGCCGGGCGCGAACTCTGGGGCTTCCCCAAGAAGCTCGGCGAGCCGGAATTGCGTGTGCACAAGGATACCCTGATCGGCACGCTCGACTATAGCGATACGCGCGTGGCCACCGGCACCATGGGTTTCAAGCACAAGACGCTCGATGGCGCCGCGGTGAAGAAAAGCATGGAGGCGCCGAGTTTCCTGCTCAAGATCATGCCGCACGTCGACGGCACGCCGCGCGTCTGCGAACTGGTGCAATACAGCCTGACCGACGTCGTCATCAAGGGCGCCTGGAGCGGCCCCGGCGCCCTGCAACTCAACCCGCACGCACTCGCCCCGGTAGCCGACCTGCCGGTGCTTGAAGTGCTGTCCGCCGTCCACATCATGGCCGACCTGACGCTGCCCTACGGCACGGTCGTCCACGACTATTTGAAGTCAACCCGATAAGAGGAGTACATCATGCTATTGAAAGACAAAGTCGCGCTGATCACCGGCGCCGCCAGCGGCATCGGCAAGGAAATCGCCCTGCAATACGCACGCGAAGGCGCCAAGGTCGTGATCGCCGACCTCTCGCTCGAAGCCGGCAATGCCACGGCCAAGGAAATCACCGACGCCGGCGGCCAGGCCATGGCGGTGGCGATGGACGTCACCAATGAAGAACAAGTCAACAAGGGCGTGTCCGACGCCGTCGCCAAGTTCGGCGGCATGGACGTGCTGATCTCCAACGCCGGCATCCAGATCATCAGCCCGGTGGTCGAACTGAGCCTGGACAACTGGAAGAAGATGCTCGCCATCCACCTGGACGGCGCCTTCCTCACCACGCGCGCCTGCATGCAAGCCATGATCAAGGGCGGCCGCGGCGGCTCCATCATCTACATGGGGTCGGTGCACTCGCACGAAGCCTCGCCCTTGAAGGCACCCTACGTCGCCGCCAAGCACGGCTTGCTCGGCCTGGCCAAGGTCGTGGCCAAGGAAGGCGCCAAGGACAAGATCCGCTCCAACGTCATCTGCCCCGGCTTCGTGCGCACGCCGCTGGTGGACAAGCAAATCCCGGAACAGGCCAAGACGCTCGGCATTTCCGAAGAAGACGTGATCAAGAAAGTCATGCTGAAGGAAACCGTGGACGGCGAATTCACCACAGTGCAGGACGTGGCGCAAACGGCAGTCTTCCTGGCTTCGTTCGGCTCCAATGCGCTGACGGGCCAATCGGTCATCGTCAGCCATGGCTGGTGCATGCAGTAACTATTTGAGGTGCTGCTTGCGCTCGTCGGTGTAATTCCACCATGGGCGCGGCGCATCGCCATCCATGAAACGCGTGATCGACAGAAATACATCGATCACGCAAGGGTCGTGCCGCACCCCGGTCTTTTCGCACAGATCGTCATACATCTCGTAGGCGCTGCGTCCGATCAACTGCTCCGGCGCGGTGATGCCGAGCAGGATCAGATCCTTCTCTGCCGCTTTGCCGATATTGGGCAAGTCGGTCAGTTGCCTGACGCGGGTGCGTTCGACTTTGGCTGGGTTCATTCGCTTACTCCGGCACGTGTATTCTGCTCTTGATATGCTTCAGGTTCGCTACGATGGTAATGGTCATGATCACCAGCAGCGACCAGGAACTCCATTTTCCCACGCTGACCGTGGCCCAGGCGCCGATCTGGTTCGGGTAGCGCCAGACGCCGAAGAAGGTGCTGATGTTTTCCGCGAGCCAGATGAAAAAGCCCGTCAGCATGAAGGCCAGCAGCATGGGCATGCGCCGCTCGCGGTCGTAGGGGCGGAACACCACGGTGGTGCGTGCGTACAAACCCAGCACGCAAGCCGCGATATACCAGCGGTAGTCGCCGATGTAATGATGCGTGAAGAAGTTGGCGTAGATCAGTAATGCCACGAGCGACGCCATCCACAGCTTGGGATGATGTTCGATGCGCAGATCGAGCAGGCGCCAGGCCTGAATGACGTAGCTACCCACCGCCGCGTACATGAAACCGGCAAACAGCGGCACGCCGGCGATCTTGGTATAGGCGAAGTCGGGGTACGACCAAGCCTGGATGCCGCTGGAAGTCTTGAACGCCTCCAGCGCGAAACCGATGACGTGGAACAGGCAGATCGCCTTCAACTCATCCCAGGTCTCGAGCTTCATCCACACCATCCAGGCCTGGACCGCGAGAGCGACGACCAGCAGCAAGTCGTAGCGCGGAATGCCGAACAAGCCGGCGCGCGGCAGGGTGAAGACCGCCGCGAAGAACAGCGCGACGAACAGGCAGGCGCGCGCTTCCTTGACACCGAAGTAGAGGAATTCGATGGCGAAGCGCCTGAAGCCGGCCGGCGCGAGATCGGTCTTGTCGGCCATGAGGTGGTTGTCCAGCATGCGCAGGTACATGGGCGGCCTCAACTATGCAAGGATGCGGTGAGCCACCAGCCGGCGGCACCGATGACGGGGTAGGGCCAGGAGCGGCAGGCGATCTTCCAATCGGCCCAGGACGGCCAGAACGACAGGAACTGCGGTGCAAGCAGAAAAGCCAGCACGGCATCGATCCAGGCGAAGTGCAAGCCGCCCATCGTGCGCCACCACGCCACCGCCAGCGGCACGGCAAGGATAAGGATGGGCGCCAGGGCGGCGGGCGCGGCGTTGTACCAGCCTATGTTGGTGAAGCCGACGGCACCGAGCTGCCAATAGCGGCCGGCGCGGCGCGGAATGATGGAAAACGATTGCGGCCTGGCGCCGGTCAGCACGCCGATGCAGAAATGCGCCGCTTCATGGCATAGCGTGCCAGCAAGACGGAATACGAAGAACGCCGGATGCACTCGCCCCAATAGATGCAGCAAGGGCGCCAGCGCGACCGATGGCAGCAGGTATAGCAGAATGGGTAGGATCGGCAGCAAGGCCCGGTGATGGCACAGCGCGGCGGGCAGCCAGGCCGTGCAGTCGCCAGCGCCGAGCCAGTGCATGTGCCTATTTGATGCGCTGGGCCAGCACCGGGCGCAGCATCTCGGCCGCCTCGCGCAGCATGGTTTCGGTGGTTTCCCAGCCCACGCAGCCGTCGGTCACGGAGCAGCCGTACTTGAGCTGGGACAGGTCGTCAGGAATATCCTGCCGCCCGGCGACGAGGTTCGATTCGATCATCATGCCCACCAGCGACTTGTTGCCCAGACGCACCTGGTGCACCACGTCGGTCAAGACCAGCGGTTGCAGCTCCGGGTTCTTGTAGCTGTTGGCATGCGAGCAGTCGACCACGATGTTGGCCGGCAGCTTGGCCTTGGCCAGCGCCTTTTCCGCCATTGCCACCGACACCGTATCGTAATTGGGCCGGCCGTCGCCCCCGCGCAAGACCACGTGGCCGTAGCGGTTGCCGCTGGTGCGCACGATCGAGACGCGGCCCATGCCGTTCAAACCGAGGAAGGAATGCGGATGCGAAGCGGAAAGAATGGCATTGATCGCAATGCCGATGTCGCCGTCGGTGCCGTTCTTGAATCCCACCGGCGTGGAAAGTCCTGACGACATCTCGCGGTGCGTCTGCGATTCCGTGGTGCGCGCGCCGATCGCGGTCCAGGCCACGAGGTCGCCCAGGTATTGCGGTGAAATCGGGTCGAGCGCCTCTGTGCCGGTGGCCAGGCCCAGTTCGCACACGTCGAGCAGGAATTTGCGCGCCCTGGCCATGCCCTGGTCGACGTGGAAGGAATCGTCCATGTCGGGGTCGTTGATGAAACCCTTCCAGCCCGTGGTGGTGCGCGGTTTTTCGAAGTAGACGCGCATGACCAGCAGCAGCGTGTCTTCCACCTCCTCCTGCAGTTTCTTCAGGCGCCGGGCATAATCCAGCCCGGCTTCCGGGTCGTGGATCGAGCAGGGGCCGACCACGACGAACATGCGATGGTCCTTGCGGTCGAGAATGTTGCGCAAGGCTTCGCGCCGCCGGGTCACTGTCTGGCCGGCCGCCTCCGACAGCGGCAGGCGGAAGTGCAAATCCTCCGGCGTGGGCATGGAATCGAAGGAAAGAACGTTGACGTTTTCGACGTTGAACTGGGTCATGGCGGCTGCAAGAAAATCGGTTGAAAGTGTTATTTCGGCGACAAAAGTTCGCCGAGTTCATGGTAATTTGCCTGATAGTTTATCCTGTACGCGGTTGAAGTTGGAAAATCGACAGGAACGGAGGGAATCTGTGGGAGGCATAAGGTGAAACGCATCGCTTTTTCAGGCACGCTCGACCCCATCACCAACGGCCACATGTGGGTCATCGGCGAAGCGCGCGCGCTGGCCGAGGAAGTGACGATCTTCCTTTCCGAAAACACCCTGAAAAAGCCGCAATTCCCCGCCGAGGAAAGAAAGCGCATCATCGAACTGTCGGCCGCCGAGCGCGGTTGGGCCAATGTCAAGGTGGTCGTGGTCAGGAGCGACTATACGGCGCGCGTGGCGAAAAAGGCCGGCATCGATTACCTGATACGCGGCATCCGCACCACCAGCGATTTCGATTACGAAAACCTGATCCAGCAAACCAATGTCGACGTGCTGCACGGCGCCAAGACGATCTTCGTCATGCCGCCGCGCGACCTCGGGTCGGTCAGCTCGAGCTTCGTGCGCTCGCTGCAAGGCCCCGTGGGCTGGCACTGGACCATGAAGAAATTCGTGCCTGCCCCGGCCTACCGCGCCTGGATCCTTGATTGGCTGCGCAAGGAATGGAACCTGCTCTGGTGCGGCGAAGAAAGCGGGCGCGGCCTGCCACCCATGGCCGAGCTATGGTTCGCGCGCCTGACCGGGCCGACTTCCTACGGCGGGCCGGAACGCCATTATCACAACCTCGAACACCTGGTGCATGGCCTGACCGAAATCAGGGCCTGGGCCGCGCGCACCGGCGCCGATGCCGAAGATGCCGATACCTTGCGCAAGGCTTACTGGTTCCATGACGCCGTGTATGGCGAGCAGGGCCAGGGATTCGAAGGGGCAATCAGCGACGAGGAAGCGAGCGCCCAGCTATGGCTCGAAAGCCGGCTCGACAGCGAAACGAGGGGCGTGACCGAATTGATCCGGGCGACCGACCATTTCCAGGCCAACCAGATCGCACACCGCCTGAAAGACGTGATGCTTGGCGTGGATCTGGCCATATTGGGACAGGACGAGGAAATCTACGATGCCTATGCCGCGGCGATCCGGCTCGAGTACGCGCACGTGCCCGAGGACGAATACCATGCCAAGCGGCGCGGCGCGCTGGAGCACTTGTGCGGCAAGGCGGAAGCGGGCAGCCTGTATGCCGACCCGTATTTTGCCGAGCGTTACGGCGAGGATGCCCTGGCCAATATGCGGCGCGAGATAAGCGCGCTGGCTTAGGCAGGATTCTGCAGCAACAAGGAGACAATATGGCAAACGAATTTTCCGGCCACGGAGACGACACCAGGCAACGCATCGCCGCCATCCTGATCGCTTCGTCCGGCAACCTGGTCGAGTGGTTCGACTTCTATGTCTATTCAGCCTGTTCGATCTACTTCGCCGCCGAATTCTTTCCGCACGGCGACCAGACCACGCAATTCATGAATACCGCCGGCGTGTTCGCCGCCGGTTTTTTCATGCGCCCCGTCGGCGGCTGGTTGTTCGGCCGCATCGCCGACCAGCGCGGTCGGCGCGCCGCCATGATCATCTCCATGATCATGATGTCGGCCGGTTCGCTGATGATCGCAGTCCTGCCGACCTATGCCACGCTGGGCATTGCGGCGCCGGCCCTGCTGCTCCTGGCGCGCATGTTCCAGGGCCTCTCGGTCGGCGGCGAATACGGCACCAGCGCCACCTACATGAGCGAGGCGGCGGTCAAGGGCAAGCGCGGCTTCTATGCCTCCTTCCAATATGTCACGCTGATCGGCGGGCAACTGCTGGCTGCGCTCGTGATGCTCATCGTCGTCAACGTGCTGAGCAAAAGCCAGGTCACCGATTGGGGCTGGCGCATCCCCTTCGTGATCGGCGCCATGGGAGCCCTGGTCGCCATGGTTTTGCGCCGCTCGCTGCGCGAAACCTCGACCGCCGCGACGCGGGCAAGCAGCGAGGCAGGCACCTTCGCCGGATTGTGGAAACACTGGCGCGCCTTCATGACCGTGATCGGCTTCACCGGCGCAGGCTCGCTGACCTTCTACACCTTCACCACCTATATGCCGAAGTACCTGGTCAACACGGCGCACATGGAAAAGGAAAGCGCCAGCCTGGTCGCCACCATCACCTTGCTGGTCTACATGCTCATGCAACCCCTGTTCGGCGCCCTGTCGGACCGCATCGGCCGGCGTGTGTCGATGCTATGCTTCGGGGCGCTGACCATGCTCGGGACGGTGCCGATCATGATGGCTTTGAAGGGGGCGAACGACGTCACTACCGCCTCCGTCATCATCATCGTCGCGCTGGCCTGTGTCAGCTTCTATACCTCGATTTCGGGCTTGATCAAGGCCGAGATGTTTCCCGCCGAAGTGCGGGCGCTCGGCGTCGGCCTGTCTTATGCCGTGGCCAATGCCTTGTTCGGCGGCACGGCCGAATACGTGGCCCTGTGGCTCAAGGACAAGCAGATGGAGCCGGCTTTCTATTGGTACGTGTCTTTCATGTGCGCCATCGCGCTGGTCGTGTCGTTCCGCATGCGCGATTCGAAGAAGGAAGGGTTCTTGCGTGACGACTAGCTGGCCGCTGCTGCAACGCTTCTGGCAGCGCGCCCAGCCCGGTTGGGTGCAAGACGGTGCCGATTCCTGGCACGACGAGACGCGCGAGCTGCAGCGTCTGGGCATTGCCACCGAAGCGGCGCTGCAGTTCCTGCATTTCGAGCGGCCGGCGTGGGAGGGGTTTCGCCGCTGGCTGGACGACAAGCGCTGCGAACCGGACGGCGGCGGCGTTATCGAAGATGTGCTCGATGCCCAAGACCTGGCTTTCTGGGAAGAGCACGGCTATCTCGTCTTGAGGGGTGCGGTAGCGGAAGACGATTGTGCAGCCGCAAGGCGTGCCATTTGGGAATTCCTCGGCGCCGGCCCCGACGATTCGGCATCATGGTATCGTCCGCACGAAGCCAAGTACGGCTTGATGCTGACCCTGTTCGATCATCCGGCGCTCGAGAAAAACCGCCGCTCGGCGCGGATCCGCAATGCGTATCGCCAGCTCTACGGCAGCAATGCCATCTTCAAGACCATCGACAAGGTGAGTTTCAACCCGCCCGAAACTGCCGGTTTTCGTTTCCTTGGCGCCGGCTTGCACTGGGATGTGAGCATGGAGCTGCCCATTCCCTATCGCCTGCAGGGTTTGCTCTATTTGAGCGATTGCGCCGCCGGTGATGGCGCATTCCATTGCGTGCCGGGGTTTCAGCGGCACATTGACGACTGGCTGCGCGCGCTGCCCGCCGGCGCCGACCCGCGCGAAGAAGCGAAACGGCAGCTCAAGGCGCAAGCCGTACCGGGCAAGGCCGGCGATTTCGTGATCTGGCACCAGGCCTTGCCGCATTGCGCGACGCCGAACCGCGGAAGCAAGCCGCGCCTGGTGCAATACCTGACTTATCTGCCCGAAGTGGAAACCGAAACAAGGCCTTGGAAGTAGGGAGGAAAGCCGACAGCAGCTTACTCCCTCATGCTGACATGCCCGATTTCGCGCAGCACCGAGCTTATCAGCTCCCCCGCAATCGAGATTGTCGGCGCAAACGCCGGTAATTCATCCTCCGGCCCATACCAATGCGCCTCGGCAATCTCGTCAGCGGCGCAGCGTATCTCGCCCGACAAATACTCCGCCACATAGGCGATCATCAGCGAATGCGGGAAAGACCAGGGCTGGCTGGCGAAATAGCGCAGCTTGTGCACCTTGAGCCCGACTTCCTCGAACACTTCGCGGTGTACCGCTTCTTCGATCGACTCCCCCGCCTCGAGAAAACCCGCGAGCGCACTGAAGCGCCCGGCCGGTGCCGCCACGTTACGCGCCAGGAGGATGCTGTTTCCCTTGCGGATCAACACCATCATCGCCGGCGAAATGCGCGGATAGGCCACATGGCCGCAGCTTGGGCAAGTCATGCAGCGCTCTCCCGGCATCAAGCACGTGGGTGTGGCGCAGGCGCCGCAATAACGGTGCGTGCGCGCCCATTCGGCGATCTGGTAGGCGCGGCAAGCCACGGCTGCCACGGCTTCATCCAGACCGCCGAACAGCAGGTTGCGCAAACGGTGAAAGGCATGGCCGCCGGGTGCTTGCGCATCGCGCGCCGCCCAGGTAGCGCGGAAATAGGTGTCCCCGAGAATGCCGACCGGATAAATCCGCTCGGCATCGATGCCGGCCGAGAGACCGGCAGCATGATCGGCCAGCGTGCGTCCGTCTTCCTGCATCAGCAATTCGTCGCCGCGAAACACCAGGGTGACGGGATTCGGATGATCGGGGGCGGTAATCGTTGCTTGAAAATGTTGCGGCGTGCTCAGCATGCGAAGATAGCTTGCGTTGTGAACAGGGTCTTCATGATACCCGCTTTACGCGATGTTCACCGATGCGCATCCAGGTCGAGGTAACGCCAATTGGTGAACATCACCGGATGGCGTTCGTAGTTTTCCAGCCAGGGTTGGCGCAAGTCGGCCGATAGCGGATGCACGCGCACCACCCAGGGCGCGTAGTCGTCGATCAGGCGCGCCATCTGGTCATACAGCCGCGTGCGTTCCGGCCCGTCGTCGAGCTTGCGCGCGGCTTCGAACAAGGCATCGTATTGCGCCAGGCTGAAGTGCGAATAATTGACGCCGGTGCGGTTTGGGCCGTACAGCAATTGCAGGAAATTCTCGCCGTCCGGTATGTCGCCAAGCCAATCGGTTTCGAACATCTGCACCTGCCCCAGGCGCGATGCCTTGATGATTTCGGTATAGGTATCGGCCTTGAATGCCACGCGGATGCCGATCGCGCTCAAGCTGCGCAGCCACATCTCGTCGCGCAGCCTGCCCGTGGTCGAGGCTTGGGTGTGCATGGTCAAGAGCAGCGGCTTGCCGTCCGGTTGCGAGCGGTAAGTGTCGCCGGGCCGGATGCGATAGCCGAAGCGGTCGAGAAGGGCGCGCGCCAGGGCCGGGTCGTAGGGCGTGGCGCTGCGATAAGCCGGGTCGTGGCCGCGCGCAGCGGGCGGTACGGGCGATGGCGCCGGCACGGCCAGGCCGTGTTCCAGCACGCGTATGTCTTCCTCGCGGTTGTAGGCCATGGCGATGGCGCGGCGCAAGGCGATGCGTTCCGGCGTCATGCCGCCCAGCACCGGATCATCCATGTTCATCCACATGTAGTAGGTGTGCAGCGGCGTGAACAGCGACAGGCGCATGCCCTTTTGCGCCAGTTCGGGCCGCAGTGCATTGCCTTCGGTCAGCGCCATGTTGGCCAGGGGCGGGGGGATTTGTTCGAGGTAATCGAATTGGCCGCTCAAGAAGCTCAGCATCTGGGCTTGCTGTTCCTCCACCACCTTGATTTCGATGTGACCGATCAGAGGCAAGCGTCTGCCGGCGAGCCGATGCGCAATGGCTTGGCCGTCCGGATCGATGCCGGCATTGTCGTCGAACACAATGGGGCGGAAGTCAGGATTCGCATCGAGTACGATCTTTTCCCCATGCTGCCAGGTCTTGAGCAGATAGGGGCCGGTGCCGACGGGATGCTGGCCGGCAGGGTAGGCCTCGACCGCTTCGCGCGCCACGGCGGAGGTGGCCGGCATGGCGAGCTCGAACAGGAAGTTGGCGTCGGGCTCTTTGAGCCTGATCTGCAGCGTGTAGCGCTCCGTGGCCTTGAGCTCGGCCAGCTTGCCGTCGAAGATGAAACGCCAGGGCGACTTGACCGCCGGGTCCGCCAGGCGCTTGAAGCTGTAGACGTAATCGGCCGCCGTCAATTCGCGCGGCTTGGCGCCGAAGGCTGGGTCGGTCGCGAAGCGGATGCCGGGCTGGATGTGGAAGGTATAGAGCGTCTTGCTCGCATCGACTTCGGGCATTCCCGCCAGCGTGTTCGGCCTCAGTCGCACCGGGCGCGCCAGGTAGTCGTAGCGCAGCAAGGGATCGAACAGGTTTTCGACGACGGAAAGCGTGTTGAAGTCCGAAGCCGTGGCCGGGTCTATGCCGGCTTCGCTCTTTTTGATCTGCACATGCAGCGTTTTCGTCATGTCGGCGGCATGGACAAGGCCGGGGAAAAGCAGCAAAGGAAGCAGGCCGATCAGACGCATGTGTGGGTGCGGACAAGG
>DASVYZ010000386.1:0-2657 GCA_036391935.1 Burkholderiaceae bacterium
GGCGGTCAACCCGCTGATCAAGATCATCAACATCGTGGCCCTGCTCATCGTGCCGATGATTTCGGCCGGCGGTTTGATGGGCGGCGGCGCCAAGGCTGCGGCACCGGTGCCTGCGATCAGCGCACCGGCGGCACCTGCGGCTTCGACGCCGGCCGGCGATGCCGTCACGCCGGCTTCGGCACCCGCCGATAGCAAGAAACCGTAATCCGCTTCAAACGCAGGGCGAAAAGGCGGCGCGAGCCGCCTTTTTTTGTCTGCGCATGACAATAACAATAGCTTGCGATGGGAGGAGGTAATGTTCGGATGGCGATAGACATCCTGGTCTTGCGCCTGGACTGGTGTTGATTGCCCTGGGGCCGATACGGGCGCGGATAAGGGCATTAGCGAGGGGGGGCACAAGCTGGATTCGACGGAGCTGATCATCATCGGCCACTGCCTCGCATTGCTGGGCACCGCCATTATGGTTGCCTGGTTCAAATCCGAATAGCGGAAATCTTCCTCGAAACAAGTTCGACTAGGATAAAATCGCGGCTTTGCCATGCTGCAAAACGAACTTTCAAAATCGGCAGCCTCCCCGCGTGGCAGGCTCTTGCGCAGCATGCCCTTTATTCAAATTCATCCCTGAACCATGAAACCGGCGGAAAACCTTGACCCGACGCCGTTGGAATTTGCCGGAATCATGTTCCTTTGCTTCGGCTGGTTTATCGCCAATTCCGTCGCCGCGCTCTTTGTCGGTACGGAAGGCATGAATTTTTCAAACTCTACCTTGCTGGAGATGGTACTGTTCGAAGTGTTCCAGGGGACATTGGCACTGCTGGTGTTGCGCCAACGCGGCCATGTCTTGAGCGAGTTGATCCCGGCGCCGCGCCGGCAAGGCATCGCGATTGGTTGCCTTCTCTACATGGCCGTCATCGCGACTCACTTGGCAGCCATGGCGGTGCTCGGTACGCATCAGCAGGGACAGCCGATCGAACACATTATGAACGCGGCGAAGCCATCGATGGTGCTGGTACTGCTGCTGGCCTTGGTCAACGGCTACTATGAAGAAGTATTCGCGCTGGGTTACGTCATGCGCGCAGTGGGCAAGCATGGCGCTTCATTCGCCATCGGCATGAGCACCTTGATCCGGCTCGCCTATCACCTCTATCAGGGGCCGATTGGCGCCATGTTCGTGGTGTTTTTCAGCATCGTGATGGGAACCTGGTACTGGCGCACTCGTAATCTGTGGCCATGTATCGTTGCGCACATACTGGGCGATGTGATGCCCTTTGTGTTGCAGTAGCAGGGCGCTCCAGACGTTGCATAAGAAGAAATTCCCAAATCGAATGTTGACAGAACCTGACGAGCGGATACAATTCGAGCTTCCATTACGTTTACGTAAACGTAAAGAACTTTTTCTGTAGGGGCGCATTCCCTGCGCCGCCTGCTTTTCGGTTGCTTTACCCCAAGATCACGCAGAGGACACCATGCAAATCCAAAACAACGTTTTCATCATCACCGGCGGCGCTTCGGGCCTCGGTGCCGCCACCGCCCAACTGCTGACCGAGCATGGCGCCAAGGTCGTGCTGGCCGACGTGCAGGTCGAAGCCGGCGAGAAGCTCGCTGCCGAATTGAAGGGCAAGTTCGTCAAGTGCGACGTGACGTCCGAAGCCGATGGCAAGGCCGTGGTGGAAGCTGCCGTTGCCATGGGCAGGTTGCGCGGCTTGATCAACTGCGCCGGCGTCGCTCCTGCGATGAAGACCGTGGGCAAGGATGGCGCGCATCCGCTCGAACTGTTCCAGAAGACCGTCAACATCAACCTGGTCGGTACCTTCAACATGGCACGCCTCGCTGCCGACGCGATGGCCAAGACCGAAGCCGGCGAATCGGGCGAGCGCGGCGTGATCATCAACACCGCTTCCGTTGCCGCCTTCGACGGCCAGATCGGCCAGGCCGCCTATGCCTCGTCCAAGGCCGCCGTGGTCGGTCTGACGCTGCCGATGGCGCGCGATTTGTCGCGCAACGGCATCCGCGTCATGACCATCGCCCCCGGCATTTTCGAAACGCCGATGCTGCTGGGCATGCCGGCCGAAGTGCAGGACGCGCTGGGCAAGATGGTGCCGTTCCCCTCGCGCCTGGGCAAGCCGGCCGAATACGCGCAACTGGCCAAGACCATCATCGAAAACCAGATGCTGAACGGCGAAACGATCCGCCTGGATGGCGCGATCCGCATGCAGCCGAAGTAAGTCGGACGTTTCGCTGCGGCGGCGGAAAGCCGATGTGAAACGGATTGGGCCTCCTTGCGGGGCCCAATTTGTTTTTGGCAGGGCAGGGTATGTGAGGTGTGACCGGCCTGGTTAGCGGCTGGACATTTCTATCGGCATCAACAGCATCGGGGTCATCGCATCCAGATACTCCTCGCCGTCCTGTTCGATAAGGCAACCGGTATCGCGCAACAGTTTTTTCTTCCGATTGACTTCTTCACGCGATGCGCCAAGTGCGGCGGCGAGGGCGTATTGTGGAATGCCCGAGGGAACCTTGCGCCGCCCGTCGGGCATTGGGGTGCCGAGCGTCCAAAGCAGGGCCGGCAAGCCGAAATTGAGCGTGCAGCCGGCGCGGTAGGCGCTGAACTCGACGATGCGGTCGAGATTGCGCTGCGACCACTTCAGCAGGGTCAG
>DASVYZ010000387.1:0-2805 GCA_036391935.1 Burkholderiaceae bacterium
AGCGTGCTGGCCAAGGACGCGCCGGGCCAGTTCGAAAAGAAGCGCCTGTCCGACTATGCCCGCATGCTCGGCAGCGGCGACGCGTGGTGGTTCATGTTCTTCTATATGTTGACCTTCGGCGGATTTTCCGGATTCGCCAGCGCCCTGCCCGGCTATTTCCATGACCAGTTCGGTTTCGAACCCAAGCTGGCCGGCTGGGCTACGGCGGCCTGCGTTTTTGCCGGTTCGGCAATGCGTCCGATCGGCGGCGTGCTGGCCGACCGCATCGGCGGTACGCGTTCGCTGTTGGCTGTGTATGCCAGCGCGGCCGTACTGATTGCCGTCGCCGGTTTTCACGTCGGCGGTTCCATCGGTGCGTTGACGCTGTTCATCCTCGCCATGCTCTGCCTTGGTGCGGGCAATGGCGCCGTGTTCCAGCTGGTGCCGCAACGCTTCGGCAAGGAGATCGGCGTCATGACCGGCTTGATCGGCATGGCCGGGGGCGTGGGCGGTTTTGCGCTCGCCGCCAGCCTCGGAGCGATCAAGCAGGCAACAGGGGACTATTCTGCCGGCCTGTGGTTGTTTTCCGGCCTTGCGGCCTTGGGCTGGATCAGCCTGTCCGGAATCAAGGCACGTTGGCGCACCAATTGGTCGGTGGCTGCGGCACGCGTTTAAGTTGGAGGAGACATGAACAAAAAACCAAAACTGGTGGTGGTCGGCAACGGCATGGCGGGTGTGCGCACTGTCGAGGAATTGCTCAACATCGCGCCGGATATGTATGACATCACCATCTTCGGCAACGAACCGCATCCCAACTACAACCGCATTCTGCTGTCCCCGGTTTTGGCCGGCGAACAGGCGTTCAAGGATATCGTGCTGAACCCTGTCGCCTGGTATGAAGACAATGGCATCGAACTGCGCATGGGTTGCGGCATCAGCCGCATCGACCGCGGCCGCCGTACCGTGGTCGCCGAGGACGGCAGCGAAATGCGCTACGACAGGCTGCTGCTCGCCACCGGCTCGACCCCTTTCATCCTACCCATTCCAGGCAAGGATTTGAAAGGCGTGATCAGCTACCGCGATATCCGCGACACGGAAATGATGATCGATACGGCCAAGGTCAAGCGCAACGCCGTCGTGATCGGCGGCGGTTTGCTCGGCCTGGAAGCGGCCAACGGCTTGAAGCTGCGCGGCATGAACGTGACCGTGGTGCACTTGGCCGATTGGCTGCTCGAACGCCAGCTCGACACCACCGCCGGCAAGCTGTTGCAGCAATCGCTGGAAGAACGCGGCCTGACTTTCCTGTTGGGAGAATCGACCTCGGAAATCGTCGGTAACGAGGCCGGCGAAGTGACTGCCGTACGGTTCAAGAGCGGGCAGACCGTGCCGGCCGACCTGGTGGTGATGGCGGTCGGCATCCGTCCCAACACGGCGCTGGCCGAAGCCGCCGGCATCCATTGCAATCGCGGCATCGTCGTCAGCGACGCGTTGCAGACCTATGACCCGCGCGTCTACGCCGTCGGCGAATGCGTCAACCACCGCGGCGTGGCTTACGGTCTCGTAGCCCCCCTGTTCGAGCAGGCCAAGGTGTGCGCCAACCACCTGGCGCAGATGGGCATCGGCCGTTATCTCGGTTCGGTGATGTCGACCAAGCTCAAGGTGACCGGCATCGACCTGTTTTCCGCCGGCGACTTCATGGGGGGCGACAAGAGCGAGGAAATCGTGCTCTCCGATCCGGCCGGCGGCGTCTACAAGAAGCTCGTCATCAAGGATGACCAGCTCGTGGGGGCCTGCCTTTATGGCGACACCACGGACGGCGCCTGGTACTTCAAGCTGTTGAAGGAAGGCCGCAAGCTCGGCGAACTGCGCGACAACATCATGTTCGGCGAATCGAGCGTCGGCGACGTCGGCGTGGCGGGCCAAAGCCGCGCCATGGCCATGAAGGACAGCGACGAAGTCTGCGGCTGCAACGGCGTGTGCAAGGGCACTATCGTCAAGGCGATCAAGGACAAGGGCTTGTTCACGGTCGACGACGTCAAGAAGCACACCAAGGCGGCCAGCTCCTGCGGTTCGTGCACCGGGCTGGTCGAGCAGATCCTGCTCAATACCGTCGGCAGCAGCTTCCAGGAAACGCCCAAGACCAAGGCCGTATGCGGCTGTACCGACCGCAACCATGGCGAAGTGCGCAAGGCGATCCGCGAGCACAAGCTTTTGACGCACCGCGAAGTCTATGATTTCCTCGAATGGCGTACCCCGAACGGCTGCGCCACCTGCCGCCCGGCGGTCAACTACTACATGCTCTCGACCTGGCCGCACGAAGCGCTGGACGACCCGCAAAGCCGCTTCATCAACGAGCGCGCCCATGCGAATATTCAGAAGGATGGCACCTTCTCGGTCATTCCGCAGATGAAGGGCGGCGTGACCAACCCGTCCGAGCTGCGCCGCATCGCCGACGTGGCCGACAAGTACAGCATCCCGATGGTCAAGGTCACCGGCGGACAGCGTATCGACCTCCTGGGCGTGAAGAAAGAAGACCTGGTCAAGGTCTGGGCCGACCTCGGCATGAATTCCGGCCATGCCTACGGCAAATCGATTCGCACGGTGAAAACTTGCGTGGGCCAGGAATTCTGCCGTTTCGGCACGCAGAACAGCACGCAGATGGGCATCGACCTTGAAACCATGCTGGCCAACATGTGGTCGCCGCACAAGGTCAAGCTGGCCGTCTCGGGCTGCCCGCGCAATTGCGCGGAGGCGGGGATCAAGGACGTCGGCGTGATCGCCGTCGATAGCGGCTGGGAACTCTACGTGGGCGGCAACGGCGGGATC
>DASVYZ010000388.1:0-2028 GCA_036391935.1 Burkholderiaceae bacterium
TCAGCACGCCATGCAAGAGCGAATCGAAATGCTCGGCATCGGCCTTGTCGAAGCCGTGCGCTTCGCGGATATGCGCCTCGATGGCGCCCGCATCTTCCTTGTTCAGCAGCCACTCGTAGATGCCCTGCAGGGCGAATTCGCGGGCGCGGTGGCGCGGGGTGCGGTTCTTGTTGGGGTTCGCGTGTACGGATTTCTGGGTCATGGGTTCTTTGCCCGGGTCGTACCGGGCAGGGTAATTACTCTTCTTCGGTGGCGTCGGCCAATTCCTCTAGGGCCATCGCGAGGTTCGCCATCTCGACGGCGACGCGCGCCGCATCGGCGCCCTTCTCTTCCATGCGCGCTTCAGCCTGCTCGTCGGTATCGGTGGTGAGCACGGCGTTGGCGATCGGAATGCCGAAATCGAGCCCCACGCGCGTGATGCCGGCGCCGGATTCGTTCGATACCAGTTCGAAGTGATAGGTCTCGCCGCGGATCACCGCGCCGATGGCGATCAGCGCGTCGAACTGCATGGTTTCGGCCATCTTTTGCAGCGCCAGCGGAATTTCCAGTGCGCCGGGCACGGTCACTTGCAGCACGTCTTCATCGGCCACGCCCAAGTGCTTCAGCTCGGCCAGGCAAGACGCCAGCAAGCCGTGGCACACGTCTTCGTTGAAGCGTGCCTGGACGATGCCGATACGCAGGCTCTCGCCATTGAGATTGGTCTCGTAAAATCCTGTGGTCATGCTGTTCTCCCTCAATTACAGTCTGGCGTGGCTTCGTAACCGACCACCTCGAGATCGAAACCGGTCATCGAGGGCATCTTGCGCGGGCTGGCCAGGAGCTTCATCTTGCATACGCCGATATCCTTCAGAATCTGCGCGCCGATGCCGTAGGTGCGCAGATCCATGCGCGTGGTGCGCGGCTGCGGCCGCTTTTCCGGATCGTTCAAGGCGGAAAACTGGGCGAACATCTGTTCGGCCGATTCCTCGCAATTCAGCAGCACCAGCACGCCGCGCTCGGACTCCTTGATCGCCGCCATGGCGGCCGACAGGTTCCAGGAGTGCGTCGTATCCTTGGTTTCGAGCATATCAAGGATCGAGACCGGCTGGTGCACGCGCACCAAAGTTTCGCTCTGGGGAACAACAGTGCCGTGCACCAGGGCCAGGTGGGCGCCGCCGCTGGGCTTGTCGCGGAAGGCGATGGCGCGGAAGGTGCCCTGCGCCGTGCGCATGTCGCGTTCGCCGATGCGCTCGACGATGCTTTCGGTCTTGCTGCGGTAATGGATCAGGTCGGCAATGGTGCCGATCTTCAAGCCGTGCTCTTCGGCGAACTCCATCAGATCGGGCAGGCGCGCCATGGTGCCGTCGTCCTTCATGATCTCGCAGATCACGGCGGCCGGGGTCAAGCCGGCAAGCTCGGCGAAGTCGCAACCGGCTTCGGTATGGCCGGCGCGCATCAGCACCCCGCCCTTTTGCGCCTTGAGCGGGAAAATATGGCCAGGCTGGACGATATCGGCCGGCTTGGCGTTGCGCGCCACGGCCACCTGCACTGTGCGGGCGCGGTCGGCGGCCGAAATGCCGGTGGTCACGCCTTCGGCGGCTTCGATCGAGACGGTGAAGTTGGTGCCGTAGGACGTGCCGTTGCGGCTGGTCATCATCGGCAAGTTCAATTGCTCGCAGCGCTCCGCCGTCAGCGTCAGGCAGATCAAGCCGCGGCCGTATTTGGCCATGAAATTGATCGCCTCAGGCGTGACGAATTCGGCCGCCAGCACCAGATCGCCTTCGTTTTCGCGATCTTCTTCGTCGACCAGAATCACCATGCGTCCGGCACGGAGTTCGGCAACGATTTCCTGGGTAGTTGATATTGGCATCGTGAAATCCTCGTAACCCGCTATTTTAAAGGATTTGCGACACAAAGGAGGGAACCTGCCCGGAGGACGGCAAGACCGGAGGCACCGTGTCAATCGGCGATTGCGGCACCCCTCGGCGAACAGGGCGGACTATCGAGCGCCCAGGCTTTTCCTCTTCTTTCGCCAACACATAGAAAAAA
>DASVYZ010000389.1:0-4710 GCA_036391935.1 Burkholderiaceae bacterium
CGGCGTGCTGCAAGCGGCCATCTATCTCCGCACCCGCCGGCTCTGGATGTGCATCGGCAACCACATCGCCTGGAACTATTGTGTCGGCCAGATCTTTTCCACCACGGTGTCAGGACACGGCCCCGAAGCCGGGCTGCTGCGCGGAGAGTTGGGCGGCGCGGAATTCTTGACCGGCGGCGCCTTCGGCGTCGAAGGCTCGCTGGTCACGGTGGTCGTGATCGGCGCGGTGGCGGCCTGGCTTTTGCGGGGCGCCACTTTCAGGGCAAGGTCGTCCGCAAAATAGGCAGCAATCGTCGTCTACTTGTCTCCGGCCGTACCGGCTCGCGCCGTGCGGGACGCGTACCTTTGCCCAACACGATCCCTCAGCGCCGCCCATACCGCGCGCGGCGCCAGACGGTCCGGCGAAAACAGCGGCGCGTCGATCGCGTCGAGCGAATTCTTGACCAGGAGGCCAAGGTCGGTATCGCCATCCATCGCCAGACGGCGCGCAAAGAACAGTGTGTCGGGATCTTCGCGCCGTTGCGACAGCAGATAAAAATCGTGCGCGCTGGCGGCGATGGTCAAATCGGGCAGGCTGGCCGCCGCACAGGCGACGAAGCCGTCGCCCTGCCAGCGGAAATCGAATGCCGCTCCAGCATCGGTCACCTTGATGCGCACGATTTTCCCGCTCATGGCCTCGGTACTGTCGCGCGGCAAGTGCCGCACCACGAGCAGGTTCAACAGGGCGACGAACAGCAGTGACCCGGGATAGGCCGGCAACAGCGAAACGGCTTTGGCTACCGGTGCCGGCAGGCGATAGGCGGCTTGGTTGGTTTGCATGGACATGGCAAAGTGTGGTGAGGCGATTTCAGGCGACGTAGAGCAAGACGGCCAGATAATGGCAGGCGCTGCCGCCGACCACGAAGAGGTGCCAGATGCCGTGGCCGTGGCGCAGCTTTTTGTTCACATAAAAGAACACGCCGCCGGAATAGAGCACGCCGCCCGCGGCCAGCCAAAGAAAGCCGTGCCAACCCAGGGAATGCACCAGCGGCACGATGGCGACCAGCACCAGCCAGCCCATCAAGATGTAGAGCGCGATGGCCAACAGCCTGGTGCGGCCGACGCGCCAGAATTCCTCGGCGATACCGAGCGCGGCCAAGCCCCAGATACTGCCGAATATCGACCAGCCCCAGGCGCCGCGCAGCGTCACCAGGGCGAAAGGCGTATAGCTGCCCGCGATCAGCAGATAGATCGCGCAGTGATCTAGATGGCGCATGAACGCCTTGATCTCGCCGCGCGCGCCATGATACATGCTGGAACATACGTACAGCAGCACCAGCATCGCGCCATATATGGCGAAGCTGACGATCTTCCAGGGGTCGCCGGCGCGGCAGGCGACCGACACCAGCGCGATGCCGCCGATTGCGGCAAGGGCCGCCCCCGCAATGTGGCTGATGGTGTTGAATCGTTCGCCGTAGTACATCACGCGCCCTCCTGAAGAGACTGTTTATGCGGCATCCCGGCCGACCTGTTCGAAGCCCGGCCGGCCGTGCCAGTATCCGTCGCAAGCCTCGCCCGGCATGAAGGCGCGCGATTGTTCCAGCGCTTCGGACGGCGCCATGCGCGCCCGGCGCACCGCGTCGAACAGCTCGATGATCCGCTCCATGTCGTGCCGTTGCGGCGAAAGGCGCAGGACGTCGACGCCCAGGCCGCGCATGGCGTCGAATTCGCCGAGCAGGTTGTACACCGATGCCGATTGGGTCTGCGTGCCGTTCAAGACGAGGAAATCCTTCCGTTCCGCCGTCTTCAGCAGCAAACCGTCGGGGTACTCCATGCAGGCGAAGCCGCAGGCGTCCTTGCCGACGTTGTGATGGCGCGCCGTGAAGCAGCGCGCGGAAAAGGCGAGCGGCATGCGCCCGTAGGCGAACACTTCGGTTTGCATGCCTTCGGGCCGCGCCCGCTGCATCTCGCCCAGATCGGCGCATCCCATTTCCAGCGGCATGACCCAGCGCCCGGCGCCGAATTGATGCAGCAGGCGCAGCGTGGGCGGACTATATACGTTCATGTGCGGGCCGGCGACAAAGCGGTGCTCCGCGCCGGCGCCGCGGTTGAGCACATGCACGGCGCCCATGTCGTTGGCCTCGACCGCGAAATCGGGCGTCTCGGCCAGTTTGCGCATGGTCGTCAACTCAGCGCCGGATTCGATCAGCACCTGGGTCGAAAGTACGACTTCCTTGCCCGCCGCGCGCAGTTCGGCGGCCAGCGCTAGCCAATCGGCCAGGCGCAATTGGTGGCGGCGCGAGCAGACGGTTTCGCCGAGGTAGACGATGTCGACGGGGCCAGCCGCGATCGTTTCGTAAAAACGCGATACTTGTTCGCGCGGCCAGTAATACAGAATGGGGCCGAGGGCCAGTTTCATCGCCTGGTCTCCTATTTCCATGCGCGGTGGTAGGCGCCCAGCGTGTGCTGCTGGCCTTCGGCGACCTTGTCGAGTTCCCGCATCCACGCGTTCTTCAAGGCGTAGCGCCGGTCGCCGGCGCCGCACGCATCGATCGCGTCGCGCCACACGCGCGTGACCTGGGCCACATAGGCCGGGCTGCGCTGGCGCCCTTCGATCTTGATGGCCTTGATGCCCAACTCCACCAGCCTGGGCAGCAGGTCGAGCGTGTTCAGGCTGGCGGGTTCCTCGATGGCATAGTAATTTTCGTCGGCCACGTCGAAGCGGCCCTTGCACAGTGTCGGGTAGCTCGCGTTTTCCTCGGCGCCATAGCGGTTGATCAAGATGCCGTTCAGGCGCGATTCGAGGCCGCGCTCGGTCTGCTGCCAGCGCACGGCCTTGGCCGGCGAGCAGACGCCCTGGGTATTCGGCGAATCCCCCGTGGCGTAGGAAGACAGCGCGCAGCGCCCCTCCACCATCACGCACAGGCTGCCGAAGCCGAACACTTCGATCTCGACCTCGGTCTTGCCGACCACTTGCTCGACCTGCTCGATCGACAGCACGCGCGGCAGCACGGCGCGCGAAATGCCGAATTCACGGCGGTAGAAATTGATCGCTTCATGGTTGGTGGCCGAACCCTGCACCGACAGATGCAGGCGCAATGCGGGATGCTTGCGCGCCGCATATTCCATCAAGCCCAGGTCGGCCAGGATCACGGCATCGACACCCAGGCGCGCGGCACGGTCGATCGCTTCGCACCATAGCCCGAACGTGGCGGCCTGCGGATAGGTATTCAGCGCCAGCAGTACCTTGCGCCCGCGCTCGTGCGCGTAACGCAAGCCTTCGGCGATCGCCGTGTCGTCGAAATTCAAGCCCGAGAAGTTGCGCGCGTTGGTCGCATCGCGGAAGCCGAGATAGACGTAGTCGGCGCCGTTGTCGATGGCCGCCTTGAGCGCCGACAGGCTGCCGGCCGGGCAGACGAGTTCCGGTTTTTGCCGTATGCGGGCAGCCTGCGCCGGGGCGCCGCGCAAACCCTGCACCGATTCCTGCGCGCCGTGTTGCGGATTGCCGGTTTCTGTCATGGAAGCATCGCTTTCGTGGGAGCGTGGCCGGGACCATGCTGTCCAGGCCATTCGCAATCCGGCGAATGTAGCAGTGCCGCCGACGCGTGTCCTTGATCTAGATTAAGGACACGCGGGAATTGAAATGTTGCGCTTGCCGGAAATCCGTGCGCCCTATCCGATGCGGCGCCTTCAGCCCAACTGTTGGTACAGGCCCGTAATATTGTCCATCACCTCCAGAATGCGCTCGCTGGTGGTGGCAACGCTCGTGGCGTCCAGGATGCCGCCGTTCGGCCCGATTCCCTGCCGCAGCGCGGCATCGAAGAAAGCCCATTGCTGAGCGGCCAGCGACAACCCGTCGCGAATCGCCTGCGTATTGCCTGGCGCGTCGTCCAGGATTTTCATGGCAGCGACGAAATCGCTGCGCGCGCGATCCAGTTTGCCTGCCGCATCCGCGGGAGCAACACCCCAGCGAATCGCTTGGTAAAACTTCGCCATCCTTTGCGACAGCATGCGCTGGCGGCCGGAAAGGTTAACCAGCTTCCCCCCCGCACTGCCGGAATTTTTTTCCAATTGATCGGTAGCGGCTTGCGCCAGCGCCAGGATATCTTCACTGAGGGACATGATGCTCCTGGCATCTTCCTGGTTGGGCGCCCGCCCGGTCAGGCGCTGCTTGAAGCCCTGCCAGGTCTTATCCATGTCCGCCAGCGTCGCCTTGTTGTCGGCGGTCGGCGCGAAGGCAAGCAATTCGGTCAGTTGCAAATCGAATTGGCTGACGGAGGCATCCAGGATTTTCCTGGAATGCTTCTCTTCGATCGCCTGGCCCAATTGCAGGTAGGCCTTCGCCATCCGCTGCGACAACATCCGCTGCCGCCCGCTTTTGTTGATCATGTCATTGACGCCGGCGCCGCGCGCGAAAACGCCGAGCGGCGCCACAGCGCCGCCAACGAGGACGGCCAGTCCGCTGCAAAACCGTCTTCTTTCCATTGCATGTCTCCCTTTCTGCCCCTCGGCCCGACTGGCTTGCGGTCTTGACGGCAAGCGCATGGTTTGAATCGAAAAATCATAAAAAAAGCGTCCGCTCGGCCAGGTAAAAAAACCTGGCTGAACGGACGCCGTTGTCCGAGCGCCCTCGTCAACGAAGGCGAAAACAAAACCTCAGCATGAAGATACCGGGCCCGCATCGGCCCCGCTCTGATAACGGCAATAGCAGCATGTTTCGTGCCAGGAATA
>DASVYZ010000390.1:0-4341 GCA_036391935.1 Burkholderiaceae bacterium
TCGGGGAAGATCGGGTCGTAGGAATATTCGCCCGTGATGCATTGCATGGGGATCGCCTGCGCAATACGCAATTCGGCGCCGCGCGCAAAGGCCGGGGCGGGCATCAGCTTGCCGCGCGGGTAGCCGGATACGTCGGGGAAGACGCATTCCACGTCGCGGATACCGCGTTGATTGAATTGGCTTTGCAGATCGGTGGGCAGGGCGGACATGGGGGGCGTTATTGATTGGTATCGTTGCCCATTCTACTTGAGGCGAGTGTGCTCAACTTGATTTACGCTGCCAAGGAATCGTTGGGGCGGATGAGCGTCGCGCTACCCGCCAGGGCTTAAAAGAACGTATTCGATGCGCAGTGGTGGGCACCCCGGGTGTCGCATGCTGCGCTCGCCTCCGCCCAACTCCACGCACAGAATGCGCTGTCCTCGCTTATTGGGGCCACTCAAGCGCGCTGTTGCGCCCACTCCAGCATCGCTTCCAGCAACCGGCTCAAGGTAGGCCGCACCTGCGCCGCCGCCTTGTCGTTGAAGCGGAACGGAAAGCTCTCTTCCATGTACGTGATCTGCGACAGTTCAAGCTGCACGGCGTGGATGTCTTCCGCCGGCTTGCCGTATTGGCGCGTAATGTAGCCGCCCTTGAAGCGGCCGTTCATGGCCGTGGTGTAGACCGAGGCCGAGTTGGCGATGGCCGAGAGTTTTTGCGCCAGGTCTTCGGCGCAGGAAGCGCCGGAAGCCGTGCCGAGGTTGAAATCGGTCAGCCTGCCTTCGAAGAAGCGCGGCACGACCGAGGCGATCGAATGCGCATCCCACAGCATTGCAATGCCGTGCTCGGCGCGCAGGCGTTGCAATTCGGCCTGCAGGGCTTCGTGATAGGGCTTCCAGCAGGTCTCGGTGCGCTGCGCGATCTCGGCTTCATCGGGCTGCATGCCTTCGCGGTACAGCGGTGCCCGCTCGAAGGTGTCGATCGGGCACAGTCCCGTCGTATCCTGGCCCGGATAGAGATTGGCGTTGTCGGGCGGACGGTTCAAGTCGATCACGTAGCGCGAGTGCGTGGCCGTGATGGTCGAGCAGCCGAGCTCATCAAGGAAGTCATACAGCAGCTCAAGATGCCAATCGGTATCGGCCAGGCGCAAGGCGTCTTCGGTCATGCGCTGCGAGATCGACAGCGGGATATGGGTACCGACGTGCGGCATCGAGACCAGCAGGGGGGTGCTGCCTTGATGAAACTTGAAGATGGGTGAGCTTGTCATGATGATGTTGCATCCGTGGGGCTCAATTATCCTGCAAATGCTTCAAGGCGTGGCGATAATCATTTCCATAAGCTTCATGGCGCAAGTGGTTCCCCCCGCGCACAATCCACTTTCCGCGGCTGACCACGTCTTTCACCGGGCTGGCGCCATGGCGTGCGAACACCAGGCTGTCGGTCAGCGTATCGCCTTCCTTGCCATGCAGGTTCGGGTGACTCGCATCGAGCACGACGAAGTCGGCGCACTGGCCCGTGCGCAAGCCGGCCACCGGCCTGCCGCTGGCCAGGGCGCCGCCATGCAAGGCTTCGCGATAGAGGCCGGCGCCGACATGCGCGCCATCGGCGGCAAGCACATTGCGCCGCCGGTGCAGCAGGCGCTGGCTGTATTCGTAGAGCCGCAGCTCTTCCAGCGCGTCGACGCAGATGTGGCTGTCCGAGCCTATGCCCCAGGCGCCGCCGGCTGCGTGATAGGCCTTGCCGTTGAAGATGCCGTCGCCGAGGTTGGCTTCGGTGCTGGGGCAGATGCCGGCCACGGCGCCGCTTCTGGCCAGGGCTTCGGTCTCTTCCGACGTCATGTGCGTGGCATGGACCAGGCACCAATGCGCATCGACATCGATATTGTCGAGCAGCCATTGCACCGGGCGCGCGCCGCAAGAGGCCAGGCAGTCCTCGACTTCCTTGGCTTGCTCGGCGATATGAATATGCACCGGCGCGGCGCGGTCGAGGGTACGCAAGCCGTCGAGCAATTCGCGCAAGCTCTCGGGCGATACCGCGCGCAGTGAATGCGGCGCCACGCCATAGCGCAAACCGGCATGCTCCGGGTGCGCGCTTTGCAAGTCCTGCAGCAGCGCGAGCATCCATTGCGGCGAATTGATGAAGCGGGCTTGATTTTCCAGCGGCGGCTTGGCGCCGAAGCCGCTGTATTGGTACATCACGGGCAAGAGCGTCAAGCCGATACCCGTGTCAGCCGCCGCTTCGATCAGGCAAGCCGACATTTCGCCAGGATGCGCATACGCCTTGCCTTCGGCATCGTGATGCAGGTAGTGGAATTCGCACACCGAGGTGTAGCCCGCCATCAGCATTTCGCCATAGAGCTGGCGCGCCACGGCCCTGAGGATGTCCGGCGTGAGGTGCGCCGCGAAGCGGTACATCAAGGTGCGCCAGCTCCAGAAGCTGTCTGCCGGATTGGCGCGATATTCGGTCAAGCCGGCCATGGCGCGCTGGAAGGCGTGCGAATGCAGGTTCACCATGCCGGGGACGACGAGCGCGGCACGTTCGCCTTCGAACCGGACGGCGGAGCCTGTCTGCACGGCCGTCAGCAAGCCGTCGGCATCCCATTCCAGCAAGACGTCATCGCGCCATCCCTCGGGCAGCAAGGCGCGTTCGGCAAATAGAGTATTCATGATCATTGCCTTTACAAATCAATCAGCTTGCCATGGTGCACGACCGCGCTGCACGGGTTGCCGCCGATGCGGTAGGCAAGCTCCGCCAGCGAGGCCACGTTCCAGATCGCGAAGTCGGCGGCGCGGCCCGCTTCGAGCTTGCCGTGGCGGCCGGCCTGGCCCAGCGCCCGGGCCGCATGCATCGTCACGCCGCGCAGCACTTCCGGCACGGTCAGGCGGAACAGCGTGCAGCCCATGTTCAGCATCAGCAATAGCGAAACGGCCGGCGAGGTGCCGGGGTTGCAATCGGTGGCCAGCGCCATCGGTATGCCGTGCTTGCGCAGCAAGTCGATCGGCGGCAATTGTTTTTCGCGCAGGAAGTAAAACGCGCCCGGCAGCAGCACGGCGGCGGTGCCGGCTTGCTTCATCGCCAGCACGTCCGCTTCATTGAGGTATTCGAGGTGGTCGGTCGAGAGCGCCTTGTAGCGCGCCGCCAATTGCGTGCCGCCCATGTTGGACAATTGTTCCGCATGCATCTTGACCGGCAAGCCAAGTTCGGCCGCCTTGATGAAGACGCGTTCGCTTTGCTCCACGGTGAAACCGATGTTTTCGCAAAACACATCGACCGCGTCGATCAAGCCTTCGCCGTGGAGAGCGGGCAGCATGGTGTCGCATACCAGTGCAATATAATCGTCGGCCCGGCCCTTGTACTCCGGCGGCAATGCATGGGCGCCCAGGAAGGTGGTGTAGACCGTGACAGGGAAATCGCGCCCGAGCCGGCGTGCCACGCGCAAAATCTTGCGCTCGCTATCGAGATCGAGGCCGTAGCCGGATTTGATTTCCACCACGCCCGCGCCTTCGGCGATCAGGTTTTTCAAGCGCGGCACGGATTGCGTATACAACTCTTCTTCACTCGCAGCACGCGTAAGCGTCACGGTCGAGACGATGCCGCCGCCCCGGCGCGCAATCTCTTCGTAGCTTGCGCCGGCCAGGCGCAATGCGAATTCGTCGGCACGGTTGCCGCCATGGACGAGATGGGTGTGGCAATCGATCAGGCTGGGCGTGATCCACTTGCCGCCGGTGTCATGACGCGGCAATCCGGCAAACGATTCCGGCAAGTCGTCGAAGCTGCCGATCCAGGCAATCCTGCCGGCGCACACCACGATTGCGCCTTGTTCGATCACATGGTCGGGATCGCCGGTCGGGGCGATGCGGGCATGGGTCCAGACACAGTCTTGCATAGTGGTTTCAGTTGGTGAGGGCGATGTCGACGCAGAGCAGGGCGCCGGCGTCCTGCATGGCAAGTTCATTGGCGGCGCCTTTTTCGATCAATACGTGGTCGCCCTGGTTCAAGATGCACGCACCGTCGACTTTCCAGCGGCCGCCGGCGCAGAACAGCAGGCGCACAGCGCGGTCGGCTTCGAGCATGCACGACGTACGCACGACGGAAATGGCGCCCTGCGCGCGGCCCCGCCGCAGCATCAGGTTGAAATCGCGCGAGGGCGACACCAGTTGCGCATCGATATGCGCTTCACCCTTGAATGCGTGCGGAACCAGCGCCTCGGTCAGGGCATGTTCGCCTTCTTCGCCGCGCAACACCATTCCGCCGCCATCGAGCAGCAGGATCACGCGGTCTATGCCGGGAAAGCGCGAAAACGGCCCCGATTGCTGCACGTCGGCAATCGATACACGCCACAGGAAGCCGTCGAAGCCCGCGCCG
>DASVYZ010000391.1:0-2947 GCA_036391935.1 Burkholderiaceae bacterium
CGCCGCATTCGGCGACCCCGCTGCCCAGCCCGTTGGCGATCACTACGGTGCCGGCCCGCACCGCCTGGACCAGCCCGGCCACCCCCAGCATCGATTCCGCCATGGTCAATACCGTGCAGCCGGCATTGCAGAAAAGTGCCAGAAGCGAGCTGCAGCAATCGATAGCGCAACCGGCTGTGCAGTCGGTCGCCTCGCCCGCGCAGCAGCCGATGGCCGCGGCGGCAACATCGTCTCTCAGCTTGGCGCTCGAACCCGTCGCCGATGCCATGCCGGTCAAAAAGGCCCCGTCGAAATCGTCGGGCGGCTATCTCGACGTGGCGGCCTTGAAGCCGCGGCAGGTCGGGATCGAGGATCTGGGGTTGGAATTTTACGTGCCCGGCGCATGGAAGCAAACCAGGTCGGGCAAGAGCCTCGAATTCATCGATGCCGATGGGGATTTGAAACTGGAAGCAGGGGGCGCCGTGCGTTCCGGCCGCAGCGTGGACCAATGGCTGGCCATGCGCGTGCAGACGCTGGCGCACGATCTGCCCTACATGAAGCAGCTCGGCGAGGCCGCCCCGCTCGAAGGTGAGGATTGGGGCGACCGCGTCGTGGCGCGCGTAGTGGAATTCCGCGGCACGGCCCCCGGTGCGAGCGAGCAGCAATCCTGCCTGCTGTGCTGCCTGCGTACCGATTCAGTGTTGGCCAGCATCGTGATCAGCGCCGATACCGATGTCTTCGAAGCCAACCGCGCACTGTACAAATGGCTGCTGCCGCGTGCAAATCTTGCCGTGCGCGAGGAAGACGTTATCGAGACCGACAACGTGATCGACGACGGCTTGCAAAGTCACTCCTCCATGGTCGCCAGCGGCTTGCGCATGATCCTTATCTCGGCGCTGTGTAACGGCGTGTTGCTGAGCCAGGCGCGCGGTTTGCACTTGTTTATCTTGCTTTACGTGCTGGTTTGCGCCGCCGGATTCGGCTGCTTCGGCTTGTATCGCATCACACAGGGCTTGCGCTTTCCCACCTGGGCCAAAGTGCTTTTTTTCATCGGCATGTGCCTGCCGGTGGTCAGCCTGATATTGATCGTGCTGCTTCGCTGGCGGGCCCGCAGTTTCCTGAGGGAAGGGGGGTACGGTACCAGAATCTGGAACCTGCATGAAGCGATCGACAATGTCAACCACGACTTGCGCAACACCATGGCGGCGGCGCTGGTGCTCGCCTTGCCGGTGTACGGCATGGCCCACGTCGCGGAGAAGCGTCTCGGCCTGGAGCGCAAGATGGTGGTGTTCGCGGCGCCGGACCATAGTTTCAGCGCCCTCATGCCGGAATCGCCCACGCTCAAGCTCGGCGGGCCGGACGGCAGCGATGAGCAGGTCTGGAGCGGCAACGCCGGCGGCGTGGCATACAACGCCGGCTATACCTGGATCACCTCCACCGTCGAGGAGCCGGAACAGGCTTTGCGCGACTTTGCCAAGAGCCGGACCCGCGCCATGAACTGGACCATGGAATCGAGTACCGACGACGAAATCGAGGCACACGAGGCCAGGCGCGTCGAAGCCACGACCGCCAACGGCGACACCGTCAGCGCCGAATACGTGCTGGTCGAGCATCGGATGTTCATGTTCTGGGTCGAATTGCCGGCCAAGGAAAAGGATGGTTTCAAGGGCGAGGAATTTCTCGAATCGATCAGCTTGAAATAAACCATTTGCACGATATTGCCGGGTGGATTGGCGCGCTTTTCATTCGTGATAGCATCGTGGAATCAGTTGAAGCCATGACGAAACGATGAGCGAAAGAAAACCGATGCTGAGCGCTGCACAGGCGCTTGAGCAATTGCTGGCCGCGGCAGCGGCCTTTCCCGTGCGCGAGAGCGAGACACTGGCCACGGAAGCGGCCAACGGCCGTGTGCTGGCGGCCGCAGTCGAGTCCGCCTTGAATGTACCCTCGGCCGACAATACCCAGATGGATGGTTATGCGGTTCGCGCTGCCGACTGCGCGAGCGGCGATGCGCTTTTGCCCGTCAGCCAGCGTATTCCGGCCGGTGTGGTCGGTCAGCCGCTGGCGCCCGGCAGCGCGGCACGCATTTTCACCGGCGCCATGATTCCGCAAGGCGCCGATGCCGTCGTGATGCAGGAACAGTGCGAAGCAAGCGAGGCCGATGGGCGCCCCATGGTCCGCATCAAGCACAAGCCCGAAGTCGGGGAATGGGTGCGCCGTACCGGCGAGGACATTCGCATCGGCAGCACTATCCTGGCCGCGGGCACGCGCCTGCGGCCGCAAGACCTGGGCCTGGCCGCCTCGGTGGGGTTGGCGCATTTGCCTGTGCTGCGTCGCCTGCGGGTGGCGGTATTTTTCACGGGAGATGAACTGGCCATGCCGGGCGAATCTTTGAAGCCCGGCGCCATTTACAATTCCAACCGCTTTACGCTACGCGGCCTGCTGGAAAACCTCGGCTGCAAGGTCAGCGATTTCGGCATCGTGCCGGACAAGCTCGAAGCCACGCGCGCGACCTTGCGCCAGGCGGCGCAGCAGCACGATGTGATCATCACCTCCGGCGGCGTCTCGGTCGGCGAGGAAGACCACGTCAAGCCAGCCGTCGAAGCGGAGGGACAGTTGAACCTGTGGCAGATTGCCATCAAGCCGGGCAAGCCGCTTGCCTTCGGCGAAGTGCGATGCGACGTCGGCAAGACCTTCTTCATCGGCCTGCCGGGCAATCCCGTGTCGAGCTTTGTCACTTTCCTGCTGTTCGTGCGGCCTTTCATATTGCGTCTGCAAGGTGTGCAGGAGGTCATGCCGCGTGCCCTGGCCTTGCGCGCCGATTTCGCCTGGGACAAGACCGACCGGCGCAACGAATTCCTGCGTGCGAAAATGAACGGGCAGGGCGGGCTCGATCTGTTCCCCAACCAAGGCTCGGCTGTACTCAGTTCCGTCGCCTGGGCCGATGGCTTGGTCGACAATCCTGCCG
>DASVYZ010000392.1:0-3602 GCA_036391935.1 Burkholderiaceae bacterium
GATCCTGCTCGACGTGGAAATGTCGAATATGAACGGTTACGATGTTTGCCGCAAGATCAAGAGCAACCCGGCCACACAGCATTGCGCGGTCATTTTCGTGACGGCGCATTCCACGGCCGAGAGCGAAGTGGCTGCGCTCGAGGCGGGGGCCGTCGACTTCATCGCCAAACCGCTCAATCCGCCCGTTGTGCGCGCACGGGTGCAGACCCACCTGCGCCTGCAGCTCAATTCGATGGCCTTGGCCAAGCTCGCCTCCAAGGATGCCTTGACCGGCTTGTACAACCGGCGTTATTTCGATTCCGTGGCCGAGAAGGAAATGCATCGTCACCGGCGGCAGAAACTGCCGCTTTGCATCGTCTTCATCGACGTCGACTGCTTCAAGGCCTACAACGACGGCTACGGCCACCAGCAAGGCGACATCTGCCTGCGCCAGGTCGCCAATGCGATCGACTTCGCCACGCGCCGGCCGGACGAAGTGGTGGCGCGTTTCGGCGGCGAGGAATTCATCGTCATTTTGCCGTACAATTCGCCCGAAGACGCCGGCGCTTACGGCGAATGGATCTGCCGCCGCGTGCAGGAACTGGAGATTCCGCATGCCTTCTCGCACGTGGCTCCGCACGTGACGATCAGTGTGGGGGCAACGTCGCGGGTGCCCCAGGAAGGCGACACCATGCAGACCTTCGTCAGGGCCGCCGACGAGGCACTCTACCTGGCCAAATCGTCGGGCCGTAATTGCTCGAAGATCGTCATACCCGATTGATTTCAGGCCGAACAGCGACACCTGCGAGGAGCAAGGGATGAGCGGCAGCCCCGATACGGAAGCTTCGATCCGGTGGTTGGCCAAGCTGTTGGCAACTGCCGTCGTGTACTACGCTGCCGCACGTGTCGGGCTGATGCTGGCCTACGAGTCGTCGAATGCCTCCCCGGTATGGCCGCCTTCGGGCATTGCACTCTCCGCCTTGCTGATCTGGGGCCGACGCTATTGGCCCGGTGTTCTCGTAGGCGCGTTGGTGGCCAATATCGTGGTGTTTTCCGCCAATCACGCAGCCGGCACAACTGCCATCGGGCTCGTATCGGTCGCCATTGCGCTGGGCAACACGAGCGAGGCCCTGGTCGGTTGTTACTTGTTGCAGCGCCTCGTCGGCGGCAACGAGTATATAGCCGAGCCGGCCAACATCTACAAATTTGTCTTTTCCTGCATCGTCGCTTCCTCGGTCAGTGCCGGCCTGGGTACGGCCAGCCTGATACAGGGAGGCATCGTGCAGCATACGGCTTTGTGGCAGATTGCCGGCATCTGGTGGCTGGGCGACCTCTCCGGCATGCTGGTGGTGGCGCCTTTGCTGCTCGGTTGGCGCAAGCCTTTGCCCCGCCGCGGGACGGTCAAGGATTATCTGCTTGTGCTGGCGGCACTGATCTCGCTGTGCCTCGGCCTGTGGCTGGTTTTCGGCCAGCATTTCTCCGCCGGAATCGGGGAGCGCTGGGTCGCCTACCTGATTCTGCCCATTATCGGCTTCGCCGCCTACCGCTACCAGCAGCGCGGCGTGACGCTGGTGCTGGCGATCGCTGCCGGTGCGGCGGTGCTTGCCAGCACACGCGGTTACGGCCCGTTTGCGACGGGAACGCTGCTCGATTCGCTGATGACGCTCGAGCTGTTCATCGGCCTGTGCAGCGTGGTCGGATTGGTGCTCGCGGCCGACATGAGCCAGCGCCTGCGGCGGGACCAGGCGTTTTCCTGGCGCGACCAGCCCTGGGCCATGCTCAACTGGCCCTCGTTGTTTCTTTGCCTGGGCTTGACCATCATCGCCTGGCACCTGATTTCGAGCAGCACGCAAAGGCACGCGGAAGAGCGTTTCAAATTCATTGCCGACACTGTCAAGCGGCGCATCGACGAGCGCATGGAAGTCTATCAGAGCCTGCTGCATGCGGGGCAGGGACTGTTCGCCGCCTCGAATGAGGTCGAACGTGGAGATTGGCAGCAGTTCGTCGCCCATCTCAGGATCGAACGCGACTTTCCGGGAGTGCTTGGCATTGGTTACGGCAAGTCGGCCGGGCCCGGGGAAATCGATAACCTGAACAGGAAAGTCAAGGCGAGCGGCGAGCCGGAGTTCAAGATATGGCCGGTTGGCGAGCGCGAGGAATATGTTCCTATTTACTACCTGGAGCCCGACATCGGCGCGAACCACAAGGCGCTCGGCTTTGACATGTATTCCGAGCCGGTTCGACGGGCGGCAATGATGAAGGCCCGCGATACCGGCGAGGCTGCTGTCACGCGCAAGCTTATCCTGGTGCAAAACGATTCGGGCGATACGCAGGCGGGGTTCATCATGTTCGCGCCGGTCTACCGGAACGGGATGCCGATTTCGACTCGCGAAGAACGCATCGCCGCGCTTCAGGGGTTTGTCTATAGCGCATTTCGCGCGCGCGACCTGATGTTGGGCATATTGGGCAATACCGTCCCCGAAGTCGCGGTGCGCGTCTACGACGGCGAAAACGAATCGGACGACGCATTGATGTATGTCAGCGACAATTTTCTCGCAGACGATCCGGACTACCCCAATCCGTTTACCGCACTGAAGACCCTGTCCGCCGTCAGCAACGAGAAGAACTGGGTCATGCGGATCACGTCGCTGCCGTATTTCGAGTCGACCGTCGACCGGCAGAAATCCCTGATTGTGCTGATCGCCGGCACGGTGATCAGCCTGCTGTTCTTCGGCGTCGTCAGCACCCTGGCCAAGACGCGGGAAACGGCGGAGGCGTTGGCTGGACAGATGGTGGCGGCGCTGAAGGAAACCAATCTCAACCTCAGCCGGTCGGAAGAACGCTTCCGCCTCTTGACATCCAATGTCAAGGACTACGCCATCCTGTTTCTCAACGCCGACGGCCTGATCATGACCTGGAACGAGGGGGCGGAGCGCTTGAACGGCTACCGATCCGAGGAAATCGTCGGCCGCTCATTCGAGACTTTTTACACGGAGGAAGACGTTGCCGCCGGCGGGCCGCAGTCGG
This sequence comes from Burkholderiaceae bacterium, assembly GCA_036391935.1. Taxonomy (GTDB): domain Bacteria; phylum Pseudomonadota; class Gammaproteobacteria; order Burkholderiales; family Burkholderiaceae_D; genus PKWO01. The sequence continues at coordinate 3,007 of DASVYZ010000392.1, forward strand.
CCTTGCGCCAGGCGCGCGCATCCGGCCAGCATGAAATCAGCGGCTGGCACGTGCGCAAGGATGGGCAGCGCTACTTTGCCGACGTCCTGATCACCGCGCTGCACGATACGAATGGCGAGTTCGTCGGCTTCGCCAAGATCACACGCGACATTACCCAGCAAAAGCGCAGCGAGCAGGAATTGCATGCGGCGATCGAGCAAGCCCAATCGGCCAGCCGGGCCAAAAGCGAGTTCGTCGCCAACATGAGCCACGAATTGCGCACGCCGATGAACGCCGTGCTGGGCATGACTTACCTGCTCGGCAATTCGCCGCTGTCGCAAGAGCAGCGCAAATACCTCGACATGATCCGCGCTTCGGGCCAGTCGCTGCTCGATATCCTGAACGACATCCTCGATTTTTCAAAAATCGAAGCGGGCCGCATGGAGCTGTCGCCGGCGGAATTCCGGCTCGGCGACGTGCTCGATGCGATTGCCACCATCATGAGCGTCAATGCCGGCGAGAAGGATATCGAACTCATCATAGCGGTGGCGCCCGACGTGCCGGAAATGCTCGTCGGCGACGCCTTGCGCATGCAGCAGGTGTTGATCAACCTGGTC
>DASVYZ010000393.1:0-2152 GCA_036391935.1 Burkholderiaceae bacterium
CGTATCGCGGCATGCAAGGCAGCGGCATCGGGCAGACGGCCCTCGACATAGGCGGACAGTGCCGCATCGTCATACTCGACGGCAGCTTCAATCAAGCGTGCGCGTGCACGTTCGGCCTCGGCCCGCATGTGCGCGGGAATCGGCTCGTGCGAGACGGGCGTGTCCTTGTCGCTGCCGTGCCAGACCAAGGCTTGCATCGCGACCAGGTCGACCACGCCTGCGAACTCGCTCTCGCGGCCGATCGGCAATTGCAGCACCAGCGTCTTGGCGCCCAAGCGCTCTTCGATCATGCCGACCACGCGCGCAAAGTCCGCGCCGATGCGGTCGAGCTTGTTGACGAAGGCGATACGCGGCACGCCGTACCTGTCAGCCAGGCGCCAGTTGGTTTCGGTCTGCGGCTCGACCCCCGCCACGCCGTCGAACAGCACCACGGCGCCGTCGAGCACGCGCAGCGAACGGTTCACCTCGATGTTGAAATCGATGTGGCCCGGCGTGTCGATGATGTTGATCTGGGCATCGTTCCAGAACACGGTCGTCGCAGCGCTATTGATCGTGATGCCGTGCGCCTGCTCGTGCTTGTCGAAATCCATCACGGTATTGCCGTCATGGACTTCGCCGACCTTGTGGGTCTGGCCCGTGACATACAGAATGCGCTCGGTGGTCGTGGTTTTGCCCGCGTCGACGTGGGCGATGATGCCGATGTTGCGCAGTTTTTTGTTTCTCATGATATGCACCTTATGAAAGATTGGTATCGCTCTCCGGTGCAATCGATGCCCGGAAAGCTACTTGTCTTGCAGGGTGGCGCAGATACCTACACACGATACCCGTGCCAAGCGAACGCCGAGGGAAGAGCGCAAGCTCCCCTTCGCCCGGCGGGCGAAAATTGCGGCGATCAACTTGTCGTAGGTACGCATGACGGGCTCCAAAAAATGGGCGTTAAAAACAAAAACCCCGGTGCTGCGGGCCAGCTACCGGGGTTTTTGTTTCCCGGAAGGCCCGAAAGCCCTCCGGATCGAATCCGAAAGGCTTATTTTTTGCTGATCAAGGCGCGATCCGCAAACGGCAGGCGCAACAGCGCCGGCAGTTCGCATGCCTCGGTTTGCAACATGTTCAGGGCTTGGTTCATCAAACTTTTCATCTCAATCTACAATCCCGTCTCGCTTGAACGGGAGCATTATTTTGCTCTTCAATTATGGCGCAGGCAAGTGGAATCAAGCCTGGCCGTTCATTGTTTTATTTTATCGCCGATATAGCCGGCCTCTCAATTTTCCGGAAACGCGATATACGAAACCGGCACGTGGCCGCACAGCCATACGCCGTTTTGCGACACGTAGAACGGGTGCCCATCGGCGTGCATGCGCGCCGCATCGATTTTCAGAATCGCGGCGACGCCGTGACGCTGTCCGACATGGGTGGCCGTCGCGTGTTCAAGCGACAGGTGCACATGCTGGCGGCTGCCATGCAACAGGCCCTGCTTGCGGATCGACTGCAGGAAACGCGTGGCCGTGCCATGGTAAAGCACGGCCGGCGGCGCTGCCGGTTCGAGCGCCAGGTCGATATCGACCGAATGCCCCTGGTTGGCGCGGATGCGCTTGCCGTCTTCGCTGATGACGAAACGCTGCTTGTCGTTGTCGGCGACGACTTCTTCGAGCAGCGCGCGGCTGATGTTCTTGCCGGCCTTGCCGGCAAGCAGCAGCAACTCGTCGATCTCGGCCCAGCCCTGAGCATCAAGCTGCAAGCCGATGCGTTCAGGCTGGTGACGCAATACCAGGCTGATGAATTTGCTGGTGGAGATCAGTTTTCGATTCATATCCCTCTTTCTTATTGTTTTTAATGTCCATTTTTTGCCTGTAGCTTGCTCGCCATCCCTTCGATGTCTTCCCGCAGCGCCAGGCGTTGCCGCCACGATACCGGTATGCGCCCCACCCCGTAGTAAGAGCCTGTTTATGATCTGTTTGACATGCACGCAGCTCCGCAAACCGGTCGAATGCTAGGCGCAGCGACGCGTCGTAGCGATGCTACGGCAAGGAGCTGCAACAACGCAAGCGACCGGTTTACGGAGCTGCCCGAAGGGTTCGAGCGAAAAGGGCGCATTGCGGCGTTGTGGCGCTTGCACAGGGAGCCACCCTGTGCGGCGCGCCGCGCCTTGCAC
>DASVYZ010000394.1:0-3342 GCA_036391935.1 Burkholderiaceae bacterium
ATCGCGCTGGCCCAGGAAGGCGGCATCGGCATCATCCACAAGAATCTGTCGGCCAAGGATCAGGCCCGCGAAGTGGCCAAGGTCAAGCGTTTCGAGTCCGGCGTGTTGCGCGACCCGATCACGATTCCGCCGACCATGAAGATCCGCGAAGTCATCGCGCTGACGGAACAGTACGGCGTTTCCGGCTTCCCCGTGGTTGAAGGCAAGACCGTGGTCGGCATCATCACCAACCGCGATCTGCGCTTTGAAGAAGAACTGGAAGCGGAAGTGCGCCTGAAGATGACGCCACGCGAAAAGCTGGTGTATGTCAAGGAAGGCGCCGATACGGCCGAGGCCAAGCGCCTGATGAACAAGCACCGCCTGGAGCGTGTGCTGGTGGTCAACGATGCGTTTGAATTGCGCGGCTTGATCACCGTCAAGGATATCCAGAAATCGACCGAGCACCCCTCGGCCTCCAAGGACCAGCAAGGCAAGCTGCTGGCCGGCGCCGCGGTCGGCGTGGGCCCGGAAAACGACGAGCGCGTCGAGCTGCTGGTTGCCGCCGGCGTGGACGTGCTGGTGGTCGATACCGCCCACGGCCACTCGCAAGGCGTGCTCGACCGCGTCAAGTGGATCAAGACCAATTTCCCCAGCGTCGACGTGATCGGCGGCAATATCGCAACTGCGGCGGCGGCCAAGGCTCTGCTCGAATATGGCGCCGATGCGGTCAAGGTCGGCATCGGCCCAGGCTCGATCTGCACCACGCGTATCGTTGCCGGTGTCGGCGTGCCGCAAATCAGCGCCATTGCCAATGTGGCGCAAGCCTTGAAGGGCAGCGGCGTTCCCTGCATCGCCGATGGCGGTGTGCGTTTCTCGGGCGACATCTCCAAGGCGCTGGCAGCCGGCGCGTCGTCCGTCATGATGGGCAGCATGTTCGCCGGTACCGAAGAGGCGCCGGGTGAAGTGATCCTGTACCAGGGGCGCAGCTACAAGTCCTACCGCGGCATGGGCAGCATCGGCGCCATGGCCGACGGTTCGGCCGACCGCTACTTCCAGGACGCCGCCAGCAAATCCGACAAGTTCGTGCCGGAAGGCATCGAAGGCCGCGTTCCCTACAAGGGCAGCGTACTGGCCATCCTGTTCCAGCTCGTCGGCGGCGTGCGCCAGTCGATGGGTTACTGTGGCTGCCGCACCATCGACGAATTACGCGAGAAAGCCGAATTTGTCGAAATTACCTCGGCCGGCATGCGCGAATCGCACGTGCACGACGTTCAGATCACCAAGGAAGCTCCTAACTACCGTGCCGACTAAATCGGCCAGGCCAGCCTGACAGGCGAGGACCAAGAGATGGCAGAAACGCCCCGCCGCTGACAACCATCCAGCGGCGGGCGGGCTTTTTTTTTTGTCCACACAAGACCATGCACGCAAAAATCCTGATCATCGATTTCGGTTCCCAAGTGACGCAATTGATCGCGCGCCGCGTGCGCGATGCCGGCGTATTTTCCGAAGTCTATCCTTATGATGTCGATGACGACTTCATCCGCAACTACGGCGCAGCCGGCGTGATCCTCTCGGGTGGCCCGAATTCGGTCACCGAAGGCGATACGCCGCGCGCCCCGCGCGCCGTGTTCGAACTTGGTGTGCCGGTGCTGGGCATCTGCTACGGCATGCAAACCATGGCCGAGCAATTGGGCGGCAAGGTGGAAAACGGCAAAGTGCGTGAATTCGGCTATGCCGAAGTGCGTGCGCGCAACCACACCGCCTTGTTCGAGGGCATCAGCGACTTCATCACGCCGGAAGGTCACGGCATGCTCAAGGTGTGGATGAGCCATGGCGACAAGGTCAATGAAATGCCTCCCGGCTTCAAGCTCATGGCCTCGACCGACAATTGCCCGATCGCCGGCATGGCCGACGAGGAGCGCCGCTTCTATGCCGTGCAATTCCACCCCGAAGTCACGCATACAGTGCAGGGCAAGGCCATCCTGGGCCGCTTCGTGCACGAGATCTGCGGCTGCAAGTCGGACTGGAACATGCGCGACTACATCGGCGAAGCGGTCGAAGCGATCCGCAAGCAGGTCGGCAGCGACGAAGTCATCCTCGGCCTCTCGGGCGGCGTGGACAGCAGCGTCGCCGCAGCCCTGATCCACCGCGCCATCGGCGACCAGCTTACCTGCGTATTCGTCGATCACGGCCTGCTGCGCCTGAACGAAGGCCGGATGGTGATGAACATGTTCGAGAAGAACCTGGGCGTCAAGGTGATCCATGTCGACGCGGCCGAACAATTCATGGGCCACCTGGCCGGCGTGACCGACCCGGAAGCCAAGCGCAAGATCATCGGCCGCGAATTCGTCGAAGTGTTCCAGGTCGAAGCCGGCAAGCGGGTCAATGCCAAGTGGCTGGCCCAAGGCACGATCTACCCCGACGTGATCGAAAGCGCCGGCAAGGGCAAGAAGGGCCACACCATCAAGAGCCACCATAACGTCGGCGGCTTGCCCGAGACGCTGAACCTGAAGCTGCTTGAACCGCTGCGCGAACTGTTCAAGGATGAAGTGCGCGAACTCGGCGTGGCGCTGGGCCTGCCGCACGACATGGTGTACCGCCATCCTTTCCCCGGCCCGGGCCTGGGCGTGCGTATCCTGGGCGAAGTCAAGCTGCACTATGCCGACCTGCTGCGCCAGGCCGACGCGATCTTCATCGAAGAACTGCGCAATACCAAGGATCAAGACGACAAATCCTGGTACGACAAAACCAGCCAGGCTTTTGCCGTATTCCTGCCGGTGAAGTCGGTCGGCGTGATGGGCGACGGCCGCACTTACGACTACGTTGTGGCCCTGCGCGCAGTGCAGACGCAGGACTTCATGACGGCGCATTGGGCGCATTTGCCGCATGAGTTGCTGGGGCGGGTGTCGAACCGCATCATCAATGAAGTGCGCGGCATCAATCGTGTGGTGTATGACATTTCGGGTAAGCCGCCTGCGACTATTGAGTGGGAGTGAGTTCGGTTTATAAGTATTTGATTTTATTGAATATTTATCGTGCCATTGATGATGTGTGGTGCATCATCAATGGCATTTTTCATGGCACGTCCCAAACGGGAATAAGATCCTGCCTAGATACCATGAGGAGTGACTGGGCAACGTTCATGGTATTGGTTTATGGCCGTCGCCGGCAACCATTCGGCCCTGTCTCGCCAAATGCCGTGAGGGCACTTGTGGCGAATTACCAGGGCTGGGTCGTCGGCCCCACGGTAAATTCTGTAATGTTGGTGTCGGCCGGTTGTTCGATGGCGAAGGCGACGACGCCAGCGATGCGATCTGGCGAGATGCCGTGGGCTTCGTACAGCGCCTGCATGCCCGCCGATGT
>DASVYZ010000395.1:0-2575 GCA_036391935.1 Burkholderiaceae bacterium
TGCCGGACTGGCGCATCGTGGTTGCCGCCACGGTCGGAATCTGGCTTTTGGCGAGCGCGGCGTTCGCGGTCAATTGCCTGGTCGAGCGCGAAATCGACTCGCGCATGGCGCGCACGGCACGCCGCCCCATGGCGCGGGGCGAAATCACGGTGATGCAGACCCTGGTGTTCTCGGGCATCATCGGCGGCCTCGGCATGTTGACGCTGTATCACTTCGTCAACCCGCTCACCATGTGGCTGACCTTTGCCACCTTTGTCGGCTATGCCGTGATCTACACCATGATCCTGAAGCCGGCCACGCCGCAAAACATCGTCATCGGCGGCCTGTCCGGTGCGATGCCGCCGGCGCTCGGGTGGGCCGCGGTGGCGAATGACGTGCCCATGCAAGCCTGGATCCTGGTCTTGATCATCTTCATCTGGACCCCGCCGCATTTCTGGGCGCTGGCGCTCTACCGCCGTGACGATTACGCCAAGTCCGGCCTGCCGATGTTGCCGATCACGCACGGCCCGGCCTTCACGCAATTCCACGTCTGGCTCTACACCATCGCGCTGGCCGCAACGTCGCTGCTTCCCTACGCCGTGCATATGAGCGGGCTGATCTACCTGGTTTCCGCCGTCATCCTGTCCAGCATCTTCCTCTGGTATTCATGGCAGATCTGGCGCCGTTACAGCGACATCATCGCGCGCAAGGCGTTTGCCTATTCCATCGTCTATCTGTCGCTGCTGTTCGCCGCGCTGCTGGTCGATCACTACATTCGGCTTTGATATTTATGCGTATCGCTTCCGCACTCTTGCTGGCCGCTTTTGCCTGTGTCGGCTGCCAGGAAAAGAACCCCACTCCGCCGCCTCAGGTGGATGCCGCCCAGGCGGCATCCGCCCCCGCCGCACCGGTCTTCACGAATACCGACGTCACCGGCCTGGGCTACGCCCACGACTTCGCCCTGAAAGACTTCAACGGCAAGCTGCGCACCATGGCCGACTTCAAGGGCAAGGCCGTGGTGATCTTCTTCGGCTACACCCAATGCCCCGATGTCTGTCCGACGACGATGCACGACCTGGGCGACGTGATGAGGCAACTGGGGCCGTCCGCCGACAAGGTGCAGGTGCTGTTCATCACGGTAGACCCGGAACGCGACACGCCGCAATTGCTGTCGCAATACGTGCCGGCGTTCGACAAGCGTTTTCTCGGCTTGACCGGCACGCTGCCCGAGATCGACAAGACCGCCAAGGATTTCCACGTGTACTATCAAAAAGTGCCTGGCAAGACCAAGGACAGCTATTCGATGGATCACACGGCGGGACTCTACATCTACGACCCGGAAGGCCGCATCCGCGTGTTTGCCGGTAATGCGGCCCCGATGGATTCCATTGTGCACGATCTCAAGATTCTGCTGGGGCAGCCTCCAGAGTCCGCCAAGAGTTGACGAGGACGGCCTGAAACAAAAACGCCCGGATCAACCGGGCGTTTTTATCTCAAATTGCCGTAGCATCATGCATAAGCTGCCAGCGCACCTTTCATCTTCTTCAGCGCCGCCGTTTCGATCTGGCGGATGCGCTCGGCCGATACGCCGAACTCGTCAGCCAATTCATGCAGGGTGGCGCCGCTGCCGTCGTCGTTGGCCAGCCAGCGCGCTTCGACGATGCGGCGCGAACGCGCATCGAGCTTGGACAGCGCTTCTTCGAGGCCATCGGATTGCAGGCGGTCATATTGCTTGGCTTCGAGCACGTGTGTCGGTTCTTGCGATTCGGATGACAGATAGGCGATCGGGGCGAACTTGCCGTCGTCGTCTTCATCGGCCGGCGCTTCGAGGGCGATATCGCGGCCCGACATGCGCGTCTCCATCTCGATCACTTCTTCGCGCTTGACGTTCAATTCCTCGGCCAGCGCTTCCACTTGGGCCGGCGTCATCGAGTCGAGGCTTTCCTTGTGGCTGCGCAGGTTGAAGAACAGCTTGCGCTGCGCCTTGGTCGTGGCGACCTTGACCATGCGCCAGTTCTTCAGGATATATTCGTGAATCTCTGCCTTGATCCAGTGGATCGCATACGACACCAGGCGCACACCCTGATCGGGGTCGAAGCGCTTCACGGCCTTCATCAAGCCGATATTGCCCTCCTGGATCAAATCGGCGTGCGGCAGACCATAGCCGAGGTAGCCGCGCGCAATCGACACCACCAGGCGCAGATGTGACAACACCAGCGACTGCGCGGCGGCGAGGTCGTTGTCGTCGCGCAGACGGCGCGAGAGCGAAATTTCCTCATCGTGGCTCAGCATGGGCAAACGGTTCACGGCTGAAATATACGAATCGATGTTCCCCAAGGTGCCCGAAAAACCGAGCGCCAGCGGACTACCCGCGGGGACCAGTGCATTCTGCGACAGAGCTGCGTTCATGAATTCTCCTTACTTCCCATATTTTTTACTGCCAGGAAACCATGTTCCTGCATTTACAGCACTATATTAGCACTCTCTTCTGATGAGTGCTAATTGCGGATTATAAATGACTCGATAGTCAGAAAATATCGCTGTCGAAAGCAGTAATTCCCAGGATCCATTGCTTTCCAACCGGCATCTTGGCCTT
>DASVYZ010000396.1:0-2587 GCA_036391935.1 Burkholderiaceae bacterium
CCAAGAAATCGGCGCTGGGACGTTAGTTCGGGTTGCTCGTCCTTGGCTTGTAGGGCCGGCGAGCGTAGCCTGCGCGGACCGGCGCACCCAACATGCGCCCCATGTTGCTTTCTTTATTCGCTTGGCGGGTTGCGCCTCCGGCTAACCCGCCCTACGGGCGCACTTTTAGGATCAGTGCGCCACCCAACAAGCTCTGCGCCAAATAAATCACCATCGACGCCCCGTGCAACACGGCAAACTCGGTCTTCGCATCGGATGCCATCACCCCTCCAGGTCCAGCACTATCGCGCAATGCCGACATAAAGGGCTGCAAACAGAAGTAACCGATCAGGGTGCATGCCAACATGGCAAGCACGAGGCGTCTTTGCCTTATTTGCAAGGCTAACAACAACACCGCGCAAGCTACCGAAACCCAGGCCTCGGTGCGAAACAAACTGCCAGCCACCGTACCGGCCAGCACGCGATCAGTCAAGGTCGCAAACAGCGTGGGTGCCGCAAGATAGCCGATCGCCCACACACTACCGACCCAAAACGTCGCGATAAGCAGGCGGGCGCGTTCCTTCAGCATCGGGGAAATGATCAGACGTAACGGACTTCGAGGATTTCGTATTCGCGCGGACCGGACGGGGCTTGCACTTCAACCACGTCGCCGGCGTGCTTGCCGATGATGGCGCGGGCGATCGGCGAAGTCACCGACACCTTGGACAGCTTCAAGTCGGCTTCATCGGTGCCGACGATCTGGTAAGCCACTTTCTCACCCGATTCCAGGTCTTCCAGATCGACGGTCGAGCCGAACACCACGCGGCCGTCGGCATCGAGTTCAGCCGGATCGATGATCTGGGCCGCGGAAAGTTTGCCTTCGAGATCGGCGATACGGCCCTCGATGAAAGCCTGGCGTTCCTTGGCGGCATCGTATTCGGCGTTTTCCGACAGGTCGCCCTGGGCGCGCGCCTCGGCGATCGCATTGATCACGGATGGGCGGTCCTTGGTCTTCAGGCGGTGCAGCTCTTCCTTGAGCATTTCGGCGCCTTGCTTGGTAATAGGTACTGAACTCATGATTTCTCTTAACAAAGTGAAAACCACAGAGGTTGCTTGGCTCTCGGCAATACCGGAAGCCTTGCAAGCTCTGTGGCAGATTGGTTTAAACCGCTTTTTCGGCTAGTTTAAAGACTTGTGCAGTCCTTGTAAATCGTACACATGGATTTCATCCATGTGCGCCATGCCCTCGACCGCCGCTTCCGCTCCGGCGATCGTGGTGTAAGTCGTCACACGCGCCGCCAGGGCCGACGTGCGGATGGCCCGCGAGTCGACGATGGCGCTGCGCTTTTCCTCGACAGTGTTGATAACCAGCGCGATTTCCTGGTTCTTCAACATATCGACGATGTGCGGACGCCCTTCGATGACCTTGTTCACCGCCTGCACCGGCACGCCGGCAGCGGCGATTGCGGCAGCCGTGCCCTTGGTGGCGGCAATCGAGAAGCCCATGGCGTGCATGTCTTTGGCCACTTGCACGGCACGCGGCTTGTCGCCGTTCTTGACCGAGAGAAACACCTTGCCTGAACGCGGCAGCTTGATGCCGGCGCCGATCTGCGACTTGATGAAGGCTTCGCCGAAGGTGCGGCCCACGCCCATCACTTCGCCGGTCGACTTCATCTCGGGGCCGAGGATGGTATCGACGCCGGGGAACTTGACGAAGGGGAACACCGCTTCCTTGACCGAGAAGTACGACGGCACCACTTCATGGTGGATGCCCTGGCTGTCCAGGCTTTGGCCGACCATGCAGCGCGCCGCGATCTTGGCCAGCTGCAGGCCCGTGGCCTTGGACACGTAAGGCACGGTGCGCGAAGCGCGCGGGTTGACTTCGAGCACGTAGACGACGTCTTGCACCTTGCCATCCACCTCCTTCTTCTGGATCGCAAACTGCACGTTCATCAGACCGACCACGTTCAAGCCCTTGGCCATCAGCGAGGTCTGGCGCTTCAATTCGTCGATGGTGGCCTGCGAGAGCGAGTAAGGCGGCAACGAGCAAGCCGAGTCGCCCGAGTGTACGCCGGCCTGTTCGATGTGTTCCATCACGCCGCCGATGAAGGTGCGCGTGCCGTCGGAGAGGCAATCGACGTCGCATTCGATGGCGTCGTTCAGGAAGCGGTCCAAGAGCACCGGCGAATCGTTCGACACCTTGACCGCTTCGCGCATGTAGCGCTCCAGATCGCGCTGGTCATGCACGATTTCCATGGCGCGGCCGCCCAGCACGTAGGACGGGCGCACCACCAGCGGGTAGCCGATCTCTTGCGCCAGCACCAGCGCATCGGCTTCGGTGCGCGCCGTGCGGTTGGGCGGCTGCAGCAGGTTCATGTCGTGCAGCATCTTCTGGAAACGCTCACGGTCTTCGGCGGCGTCGATCATGTCGGGGCTGGTGCCGATGATGGGCACGCCGTTCCTTTCTAGGTCGCGCGCCAGCTTCAGCGGCGTCTGTCCGCCGTATTGCACGATCACGCCGTAGGGCTTCTCGATGCGCACGATTTCCAGCACGTCTTCCAGCGTCAGTGGCTCGAAGTACAGGCGGTCGGAGGTGTCGTAATCGGTG
>DASVYZ010000397.1:0-2408 GCA_036391935.1 Burkholderiaceae bacterium
TCGAAGGTCAAGTTCGGCGCCGACGGCAAGGCGGAACTGCTGACGCAGACCAAGCGCCACTCGACCATCGCGCACCTTTTGCGCATCGAGCACGTGATCGTCGCCGTCAACAAGATGGACCTGGTCGACTACGACCGGAGCGTGTACGACCGCATCATCGCCGCCTACCGCGAATTCGCGCAGCAGCTCGGCCTGACCGACATTCGCCCGATCCCGCTGTCGGCGCTGGCCGGCGACAACGTGGTGGACGCGAGCGACAAGATGCCGTGGTACGACGGCCCGACGCTGATCGAGCTGCTGGAATCGCTGTCGGTCTACGACGAATCGCACGACGAGCCTTTCCGCTTCCCGGTGCAGCTGGTGGCGCGCCACAACGGCCACGAAGCCAACGACTTCCGCGGCTACATGGGCCGCATCGAAGCCGGCAAGGTGCGGCGCGGCGACAAGCTCACCGTGCAACCGGGCGGGCACAGCGCCACGGTCAAAGACATCAAGGTATTGGACGCCTCGCTGGAAGAAGCCAGCGCCGGCCAATCCGTCACCATCCTGTTGGAAGAATATCTCGACATCTCGCGCGGGGACATGCTGGTGTGCGCCGGCCAGCCCGCCACGCTGTTGAAGAACGTGGTGGCCGACGTGTGCTGGCTGTCGGAAGAACCGCTGGACACGCGCCGCAAATACTGGCTCAAGCACACCACGCGCCAGGTGGCCGCGCGCGTGACGAAGATCGAGACGCTGCTCGACGTGAACACCCAGGAAAAGCGCGAACCATCGGGCGAAAACAGCGGCCTGAAGCTGAACGACATCGCGCGCCTCCACCTGACCGTGCAGCAGCCGCTGGCTGCCGACGATTACGCCCACATCCGCTCCACGGGTTCCTTCATCCTGATCGATGAAGTGACGCACCAGACGGTGGCGGCGGGCATGATCAACATCGCCTGATCCATGGCCGGCCGTGTCTACCTGATAGGGGCCGGCCCAGGAGCTGCGGACCTCATCACCCTGCGCGGCGCGCGCATCCTGGCGCAAGCCGAGGTGGTGCTGCACGACGCCCTGGTCACGCCGGAAATGCTGGCGCTGTGCCCGCAGGCGCAAAAGATCGCCGTGGGCAAGCGCGCGGGGAAGACTTCGGCGCAGCAGGACTCGATCAATCGGCAATTGGTGGAGGCTGCGCAACAGCACGGCCTGGTGGTGCGCCTGAAGGGCGGCGATCCCATGCTGTTCGGCCGTGCGGACGAAGAATTGCATGCGCTCGAAGCGGCCGGCATCGCAGTCGAAGTCGTGCCCGGCATCACCACCGCTTTTGCCGCCGCCGCATCGAGCCGGCAGCCGTTGACCAAGCGCGGCGTCGCGCGCAGCGTGGCCTTTTTCACTTCCTCCTCCGCTCCCGATCACAGTGCGCCTTTGACCTTCCCCGATTGCGATACCTTGGTGCAATACATGGGAGGACGCGAAGCGGTGCAGACGGCGCAGGCCTTGCTGGCCCTGGGCCGGCCTGCATCGACGCCGGTTCTGGTGATCGAGAATTGCAGCCTTCCCAATGAGCGCATTCTGCGTCTCACGCTGGGTGAGTTGCAGAATGGCTTGACGGGTTTCGCCGGCCCGGTGCTGGTGACCATCGGCGAGGCGATGGCGCGGCGGCAATAATCGTTTCATTGTCGCAACACGGAATTTTTCCGCACGAAGCGCATCCAACTTCCGAACTCCACGCTCCGCGAATTGCATCCGCGTCATCCGGCGCGGCGGGGAGGGTTTTATCTGCTACAACGCGAATCTCCCCCTCATGCAGGGCGTGCCTTCTGAAAAGGAGAAAGCCATGCAACGCACACACACTCATGACTCGCTGCGCATCATGCGCCGCCTCGCATTGGCCTGCCTGCTGCCAGCAATCGCCATCGGCACAGCCCATGCGGAATCGGTGGCGCAAGCCCAGGCCAACTACAAGCAGGACAAGACCGAATGCCTGAACGGCCAGACCGGCGAAAGCAAGAAGACGTGCCTGCGCGAAGCCGGCGCCGCCTTGAACGACGCCAGGAACGGCAAGCTGGAAAAATTCAATGCCAACTTCGAACAGAATGCGCTGGCGCGCTGCCAGGTGTTCAAAAACGAAGAGGACCGCGACCTGTGCGAACGGCGCCAGCGTGAAGGCACGGTGTCGGGCAGCGTAGCCGGCGGTGGCGACATACGCGAATTGACCGTGACGGTGCCGGCCGACGAGTCGGCCCCGGCTCCGACGGCGCCGACCAGCGCGCCGCGGCAACAGATGCAGCCGCAAGAGACCACGCCGCAACCGCCCATGCCGCAGCCGCAGCAACAGGACGACATGCGCAATCAGGTGAATTGATTCATTGGCCGCGAAGGGTCGCAAGCAATTGCGGCCCCGCGATGTCCTTGAGCTTGCCCTGTTC
>DASVYZ010000398.1:0-2851 GCA_036391935.1 Burkholderiaceae bacterium
GCTGCCAGGTGGAGTTGTTCTCGATGTTGTTGGTGTCGAGGTAGGTCAGAATGCTGTTGGTGCCGTTGTTGCCTTCAAGGTTGCCCGAGTTGAAATGGCGGTAGGCCGTGGTCGAATTGAAGGTGGCGAAGGAGAGCGGCGTTTCGAAGCGCAACGTGACGCCGTCGAAGTCGCGCGTTTCGCGGTCGCCCTGCACATCGTTGTAGATCGGGGCCGTCAGCGGGTTGATATAGGCGGCCGGATTGGCCGGGAACGGCGGCGCCATGCCCGGCGGCGGCACGGGCACGATGCCGATCGCCACCGACGCATCCTGGTCGAGGTTTTCATGTTCCCACGAGAGGATGGCCTTGGTCCTGCCCGACTCCCACTTGATCTGCGCGCGCATGCCCCAGTCGCTTTGCGCATTGAGCTTCTGCCCCGTGGCGGCATCGGTCAGCCAGCCATCCGTCTTGTGGTCGACGAAGGTGATGCGCGCGGCGAGAACGTCGCTGATGGGCAGGTTGAGCAAGGCATCGACATAGCGCTCGCCATACTGGCCCAGGCGCACGTGGGCGTCGGCATCGAAGTCGGCGCCCGGTTCCCTGGTGATCACGGAAATCGCGCCGGCCGCGCTGTTGCGCCCGAACAGTGTGCCTTGCGGCCCCTTGATCACTTCGACGCGCTGCACGTCATTGAAATTCATCAAGGCGCCGCCGGTCTTGCCGGTATAGACGCCATCGACATAGATGCCGACCGGCGAGTCGGTGCCGATGCCGAAGTCCGAGGTGCCGATGCCGCGTATCGAATAGCCGGGCTGGGTCGGCTGGTCGGCATCGATCACGAGGCCGGGAATGTAGCCGTTGACTTCGGCCAGGTTGTTGGCCTCGAGCTTGCCGAGCTGATCGGAAGTGACCATCTGCAGAGAAATCGGCACGGCCTGCGCCTGCTGCGCGCGGCTTTGCGCCGTCACGGTGATGACCTGGTCGTCCGCCTGTTTGCCGTCTTGCGGCGTGTCGGCCGCCGAAGCGGCGCCGGCAGTGAAAGCGCCCATCCAGAGCGCATGGGAAATACTCCAGGCCAGACGATTCTTGCGCAATGCCATGACAGACTCCCTCACAAGATTTGTTGTATTTCCTCTTATTGATTCTTTACCTGGTCGCAACTGCCCTGCCAGGCCGCGATCCACGCCTTGATCAATTCCACGCCCTCGCGATGCACCGACTTGCGCCCGATCTCGGGCATCATCACGCCGGTTTCATCGGTCGATACACGGTACACCAGGATCGACTCGTCGGGCTTGCCCGGCACGATGTCGAACTTGAAATCGCCCGTGCCGCGTCCCGCGGCCACAGGCGGCTTGCACAGCCCGAGGTGCAAATCGGCCGGCGCCCCCATGTTCAAGTGTAGCGCCGTGGTATTGGCCGCGCCCCTGGTGTTGTGGCAGTGGCCGCAATTGATGTCGAGGTAGGCGCGGGCGCGGGCATTGATGTCTTCCCTGGCGTCCGCCCAATCGGCATTCTTCGGCGCCGCCGCCGCATCGGGCGCACCGGTCAGGTAGCCGATGCGCGTCAGGTAGGCGAGCTGGTTTTCCGCCTTGCCCTCATAGGCGTAGTCGCGGTTCAAGTGGCGCGCCTTGGGCCCGAGCGGCTCGAACTGGCGCGATTTGACGTCGGACACGTGGCAAGCCGCGCACTGGTTGACGTTGGGCACGACATAGGTGATGGGCTGCGCCTTTTCGCCGGGCCGCCGCAGTTCGATCGGTATGGTGTCGCCCGTGCGCGCCAGCTCGGCGTCGCTCTGGTCGGCATTCCAGACATAGGGCAAGGCTTCCCAGCCTTTTTCGCGGCGCACCAGTACTCGGGTTTCGATCAGCCTTACCTTGTCAAGCTTGAGCCTGGCGCCGTCGTAGTCGCCTGCGGTATCGTAATTGACGGCGACGGCCTTGGCATCCTTCGCCGCCCCATCCACGCGCGGATAGTAAAAGGTCTTGGTGATGATGGTGCCGACCGGGAAATCGAAAGCCTTCTCCGGATCGTACTTGGCTGCCTGCCCTTTGGGCATCCAGATGGTGCGCATCTTGTGCGCGTAGTCCGAGAATAGCGGCGTGTTCAAATCGTAGGGCACCACGCCGGCATTCAAGGAAAGCCGGTCGCCGTCGGCGATCAGCACATGCCAGTCGCTCAAGTGCTCCGGATGGCCTTCGGGGATATAGGTGACGGCGGCCGGCGTGCGGTGGCAAGCGGCCAGCGTCGCGACGATGGCAAGGGCGGACAGCGCCCTGCCCATGACGCGCATTGCGATGTGGCGTTTCTGCATTGCGACGCCCTACTTCAGCTCTTGGCCGGTGTTTCTGCGGACGCAGCCGGCGCCGATGCGATTTGCGGGATCACCACGGGCGGCAGCTTGGGCAAGGCGCACTGGTAGGGCTTGGTGTCCGTTGTCGGGTTCTTGTACTTGTCCGGACCGTCTGCATTCAAGACCCCGATATCGCCATTCTGGATACAGATTTTGTCCTCCGCCGGCATCACGCCTTTGGGTGCGGTCTTGGGATCGACATAGCCGTCCCACAGCACGTCGGGCAGGTGGCCGGAGAGACCGTACATCGCCACCTTCAAGGCTTTCAGGTCGAGCCCGTCGGGCGAATCGCCGCCGCCCTTGAAGCGGTTGCCGTAAATATAGATCGCACGCGGATAGGGGTCGTAATTCGGCGCCACGCCCTTGTCGGTGAAATAGCCGGTCGAGAAGTAGCTCGAGACGATCACGTTGGCGGTCTGGTTGTCCGATACGTCGTTGTCGAAAATCTCGACCTTGGGGTTGGAATTGATCACGATGCCGGAACCGGCCGGTACGCTGGCGACGGCCGTGCCGCGCG
>DASVYZ010000399.1:0-2742 GCA_036391935.1 Burkholderiaceae bacterium
GTTCAACAGCAGCCGGCAGCGGGACGCTCGCGCTGACACGGTTTGGCTTGCCGTTGCGGCGAAGACCGCGGCTCCAACGGGCTGGTGAGAAACTGTCGCGCGAGCCGATTCCGGGGGAAGTGCGGTGCGCTGCGCACTACCCGTGCGCGTGCGCTCCTCGCCCCCGATATCGGCCCGCCCGCTGCGTTTTCAACAGCCTGCCAAGTCGGCAGAAAAGTCACGCCAGCCCGGCGTTTGCTCTCAGCACGAAGGCAAGATTCAACAGGCACGACAAGCCCATGAGCAGGCAGCCCTTCTCATAGATCCGCGTCAAGTCCGAATCCTCCTCCCAGGGATATTGGTTGAATGCCCCGCGGCCCAGGAAGACGGCCGACCAGGCGATGCCGACGTAGGCGAAATAGGCCAGGACGTCGAATACGTCGCGCAGGCCGCAACGCGCCAGCAGCAGCGAGTGCGCGACCGCCAGGAGGGAGAGGTTGAAGGGATGACCGAAGACCTTGGATGCGATCTTGCGCAGTTGCACTGAGTTCATAGGGATAGCTATCCTAATGCCCGCTAAAAGGCTTGTGGCGATTTATTAGAGAGCAATGATATGTAATTTGCAATACATTGTCCAGCACTACCGGAGGCGAGTCGATGTGAATGCCTCCGGCGCGCAGAAAAGAGGTGGTCGCGCTTATTCGAATTGACGCAGATAGGCGTCGATTGCCGCACCGCGCTCGGCATGGCGATGGAATTGCGAGGCCTCGTCTTCTTCCATTTTCTCAAAGTGAGAAAGCGGCAGGATCACGCGCTCCGACGCGTTGCTCGTGGCGTTGGAACGGAGTGAATCGGAACGGGCCGGCCGGGCTTCCTGCGGCGCGCTCTGCCTGCGCGTCTTCGCTGGCTCGGGGGCAAATTGCGCCTTGTATTTTTCCCTGGCCAGTGCTTCGCTCGGATGCTCGTTGTCATTGTCCGCGCGCGCTTTCTCATCCTCCCAGAATTCGTCAAACGACCGGATCGGCTGGCTGGAGGAGGGCGCAGGTTTCGTGCGCGGCGCGGCGTTCGAACGCCCGGGCGATGCCGGAGGGGAGAAGAATTGCGCTTGGTATCGCTCTTCGGCACGCGCTTTGCTCGGCCTTTCGTTGGCGTTGTCGGCACGCAAGGCTTCTTCCTCCTCGAAGTGAGAGAACGGCCGGATGGGCGGGGCGCTTGCGCTCGCAGTACCGGCCGTTTGCGGCCGAGCGGATTGCCTGGGCGAATTTGCCGGCCTGCGCTTGATGTCGGCCAGACCGTTGAAGTCGGCGAAAGAAAGCCCCAGCGATGGCTTTTTGCCTGCGGCCGAAGGTGCCGCCGGCGCCGGTCGCGAGGGGGAGGAGGGCGGGGTAGCGCTTTGCATGCGCCCCTGTGTCTGCATCTTCTTCCCGCCGTTCTGCACGCTGTTCCTTTGCCCCGGTGCCTGGCTCGGGGACAGTGCAGCACGGGCCGGTTTGGCGGCGGGCGACGATGGCGCCGGCCGTGGGCTTGTCTTGTCGGCCCGGTTATTCGGCGCCGACCAGATCGGCCCCGGCGCCTTCCTCAGTTGTTGCGTGAGCGTTTTCAGGTCGGTGGCCGGCTCGCTGGATGCGGCGGCCGGCTTTTGCGCCACGGGAGCCTTCAATGCCTCGAAGCGCGCAAACAATTCCTTTTCCGAGGGCACCGGGCCGCCGCGCAGGGCTTGAAAACGGGCTTGCAATTCCGGCGGGAGCCCTTCGTTCTTTCCGGCGTTCCGCTGTCCCTGGACGGACGCGCCGGTTCCCGGGCGTGTGCGCACGGAAGCGCCCATGCGGTATTGCTTTGCCGGCGCCGCCGCGTTGCCCTCGGACCGTTTGTCGCGCGACGGCGAAAGCCGTTTCGTCAAGTTGCTCAATATCGACTGGGACGGCTCCTTGCGCGGCGCCGCTTTTTCCTTGGCCGGGCCGGGCTCCGGAGCCACGCGGTTCGAACCGAAATGGACGTATTTTGCGAAACTCGTTTTCAACGACATGATGTATCCCTTCCCCATGATTCCTGCAATAACTATATAAAACAGGTTCGCCCCGATCCGGCCCACGGCCGGAAAAAATCTTGCAAGGAACGAACTGCGCCTTTTGCCGCCTTTCGCACTTCGGCAAATGCCATGCCGCAATCGTTGCGGCGGCATAGTCGGGGCCGGGCGCGGTAAAGCGACGGATGCGGCCGTCAGCCTTGCGTCAGCGACTTGGCGTTCTTGCCGAGTTGTTCCGACATCTGGTTCTGCGACATGTTGAGCTGGATCCGATTCTGGATCTGGGCCAGTATGTTGTTGGTCTGCATGTTGATGCGCGAGAGTTCGAGGGATTCCTTGACCATGCTGTTCGAATCGGCGCGCGCGGTCTCAACCGGGGTTTCGTGGCTCGTGTGATGGGAATCGTCCGGGCCATCGGGGCCGTCCGGACCATCCGGACCGTCGCCGCGATGGCTGGATGCGATCGAGTGCGCATCGTCTTCGGGCTCGAAGGCGGGGCCGTGATGGGTCGAAGCCGAGCTGGGTGTTTCGGGCGGGGCGAAATGCGAGTAGACGTTTCCGTATGCATGATGGGGGATCGCCGGTTCTTCCCCGTGCAAGGAGTTCGATTCCACGTTCCTGCTCTTTGCCGAAGCGATGGCATTGCGCGTGCTGGCGCTCAACTTGATTTTCGGCCCCACCTTGAAGCCTGTCTTGCCGCTGCGCGAAGCGGCGGATTTACCGGCCAGGCCGGCAAG
>DASVYZ010000400.1:0-5053 GCA_036391935.1 Burkholderiaceae bacterium
ATGATGGCAAATGAAGTGTCAGCCGATCGCGTGCTGGGGCTGAAGTCGGCCCAGGTCACGAACATCGGCGACCGCCAGAGCAACCAGGATGCACACGGCAGCGCGCAACGTGGCGGCCTGGCCTGTTACGTCGTCTCCGACGGCGCGGGCGGCCATGCCGGTGGGGAAATCGCTTCGAACCTCGTGGTCAAGGCCGTCATCGACAGCTTCCTGAAAGAGTTGTCATTCGGCGCGCGCGCCATGCGTTTCTACGTCGGGCAGGCGCTGGCCATGGTTGCCAAGGGCAAGGATGCCAATGCCACGATCAAGGACATGAGCGCGACGCTGGCCGCCGTACTGATCGATAATGAAAACCGCTGCGCGCTCTGGGCTCACCTGGGCGATACGCGCGTCTACCTGTTCCGTGCGGGCAAATTGCAAAGCGTCACGCGCGACCACAGCCTGGTGCAGCAATTCGTCGATGCCGGCTATTGTCCGCCCGAGGCCCTGCGCACCCATCCGCAGCGCAGCGTGCTGTACGCGGCGGTCGGCACCGATGGCGAAACTGCGCCCGAGATGACGGAAACCGCCGTACCGCTGCAAGACGGCGACGCCATCCTGATGTGCACCGACGGTTTTTGGGAATGGATTACCGAGAGTGAAATGGAGCGCTGCCTGGGAGCGGCCAACTCAGTCGAGGATTGGCTGCGCCGCATGCGCGAAATCGTCGATCTGCACGGTGAAGCCTCGCCGAAATTCCGCGATAATTACACGGCCCAGGCGCTCTGGTTCCGCGAAAGCGTAATATAAGACAACGACAAAGCCTGAAACATCGGCTGAAGAACCCACATGACAACCGGCGATCCGAACTTGAACACCAAGGACATGAGCATGGAAACCTCACCGCACTGGTCCATCACCGGTTCGGCGAACTGCCTGCCCATCGGTACGCGCTTGGCCGAATTCGAGATCACGGGCGTGATCGGCGAAGGCGGATTCGGCAATGTTTACCTTGCGTTCGACCATTCGCTGCAGCGTACCGTGGCGATCAAGGAATACATGCCCGTATCGCTCGCTTCGCGCGGCATCGACAATTCGGTCCTGGTGCAGACCAAACGCCACCGCGAAACCTTCGAAACCGGCATGAACAGCTTCATCAACGAAGCGCGCCTGCTGGCGCAGTTCGACCACCCGGCCTTGATCAAGGTCTACCGCTTCTGGGAGCAGAACAAGACCGCCTACATGGCGATGCGCTATTACGAAGGCCAGACATTCAAGGCCATCATCACCAAGCATCCCGAGCGCGTGACCGAAGCCTGGCTCAAGCCGATCCTGAAACCGATACTCGAAGCGCTCGATACGCTTTACAAGCTGCAGGTGCTCCATCGCGATATCTCGCCCGACAACATCATGATCCAGAATACCGGCGAAGCCGTGCTGCTGGATTTCGGCGCTGCGCGCCAGGTGCTGGGCGACATGACGCAGGCATTGACCGTGATCCTGAAGCCGGGCTTTGCCCCGGTCGAGCAATACGCCGAAGATAGCGACATGAAGCAGGGCCCGTGGACCGATATCTATGCCCTGTGCGCGGTGATGTACATGGCTATCACCAAGCAGTCGCCGCCGACTTCCGTGACGCGCCTGATCAAGGATCCGATCGAACTATTGCAAGGCAAGGCCTACCCCGGATTCAGCAAGGAATTCCTCGCCGCCATCGATAAGGGAATGGCGGTCAAGCCGCACGACAGGCCGCAAACCATCGCGGAATTCAGTAAATTGCTGGGCGTGGACAAGGGCGCGCAGGTATCCAACCTGCCGAACGCAAAGACCGGCACCACATCCGCCGCAGCGGTTGCGCAGCGCAAGCCCGGAGAGTCGCGCGACACGCATAAGGCCAAGCCGGCTTCGGGCGCCGCCAAGCCGGACAAGAAAAATGTCTCAAGCAAAGGGTCATGGGCATTGCTCGCGGCAGGCGTTGTGCTGATCGCCGTCTACGGCATCTACCAGGTCAGGCATCGCAACCAGGAACTGCGCGCCGAGGCCGACAGCGCGGCCGCTGCCGGCGGCGCCGCGCCGCCGCAACTGGCACTCCCCGCCCCTCCTTCTGCCTCATCTCCGGCCTCCTCTTCAGCTTCGGCGAACGCAAAGTCGGATACTGCCACCACCGCGACGGCCGCGCCCAAAGCGCCAGCTCCAGCAGCGTCCGCGCCGGAAAACAAGCCGTCATCCCAGACGGCTGCGGCTTCGACGGCATCCGCGGCTTCGAACGGAACCAAGGCGGCTGGCGCAGCGGTTACGCCGCCTGCCGCGGTCGAACCGGCCGCCACTGCCGCTGATCAGGGTGTCGATGCGACCAGTGCGCTATACAAGCTCCAAGTCAAACCCTGGGCCAATGTGCTTGTCGACGGCAGTCCCAAGGGTGTGTCGCCGCCGCTCAAGCGGCTCGTGCTGCCCGAAGGCAAGCATCAGATCAAGCTGACCAACCCCAACTTCCCTGATCGCACAATTGACGTCACAGTCAATGCCAAGAAGCGTTTCGGTGTGATCGACTCCGATTTCACTACTGGCAAGTAGATATTCCCATCGGATGCCTAACCCGGCATCCGATAAAAAGCGCCAAAGGGACTTGCTCGAGCGTAGCATAATCGGCCAAAATTCATGCTTATGCCCTTGTGGCGATTTCCCCCACGCAGAATGAATAGAGTCGCGATGACATCATTGAAACGAAACGCAACGGCTATCCTGGCTGCGACATGCTGCCTGTTCCTGGCCGCCTGCCAAACCGAAGAGCAAGCAGTCAAACCCGTCGCTCCCGCCCCCGCCAAGGAGGCTGTAACCGCCACGCCGCCGGCACCGCCCGCCGAAACGCCCGAACAATTGGCCGAAAAGGCCGCACGCGCCTCAGCCGAAGCGGAGCGTGACAGCGTGCTGGCCTTGTACAACAACGGCGATTATTACGGTGCAATCAAGCGCGGCTTGGCCGTCGAAGACGACTTGAAGATCTATAAGGATCTCGAGCTCGATACCATCAAGCACACGGCCTTCAGCTATTGCCTGACCAAAAATACCAAACTTTGCCGCGCCCAGTTCGAGAAGGCGCTCAAGCTGGATCCGACCTTCACACTGGGGGGTGACGACGGCCATCCAATGTGGACGCCGGCATTCCACCAGGCCAAAAAGGCGCTGAAAATCAAATAGGGTTTGCTGTATTGCGGCAAATTTATGCAATTGCCAATAATTTGAGCAAAACTGTGGACTTTCGATAGCCTTCCTTGTTATACTAAGCCTGCAGATATTGCAAAATGTTATTGCAAAGCAGCTTGGGCAGCCGAATTTTGTCACGCCCTACCACTATGATCACCGTACGAGTTCTCGATACCCCTTCCAAAAACCAGTTGTTGGTTTCTTGGCGCCAATCCGGTTTATGCAACTATACCGAGCAGCTTTGGGCACTGCGTAAAGCGCCCAGGTCTGCCGTTTGCCCAGTCAGCGGCAAGGCTATCCGCCGTGGAGACCATGTTTATCGGCCCGTGGGCAAGCCTCTTAACCATGCCGAATGCATCCTTGCCGAGGCAATAAAACTGCCTTGATGCAATTGAATTGTTAAAAAAGCCTGCTGCCAGCAGGCTTTTGTTTTTGGCGCGCCCTGTTTCCTTCAAAGTTTGTACCTGCCGGTAATTTTTTACAAGGTACCGACTTTTCGCAACATTTTCACGCTGCCAGCCGTAAAAATTACCAAAATCACCAAAATATTCACGAATATTAGTTGTTGTGCATCATCTGTTAATTTGGATGCGCTAAAATGCAAGAAATATTTCACATTTATTTGCATTTAGATATTGCCTTGCGGCAATTTGATGGCACAATACAGCTTAAGTCAAAAAGGCTGAATAAAGTAACGTCACTTCATTCAACGGCGACACACACGGATTACACGGCAAGTCATGGCTGCTATCGATATCGCGGAGAGCAACAGGAACGCCCGATCCGGAAGGCGGCTTCTTGCGGACAGCGTGCTGTCCGGTATGATTGCAGCCGTATCAAAATCGATTGACTCCCAGCTCGACGACTTCGCCAAACGGCTGGTCGACGCCTTGATGCAATTGTCGGAAGTTGCGACTGATGCCAAGCAAGCCAGCCTGACCTTCAACTCGTCCAATCTCCTCAAGCGCAACCTCTACGCCTATCGCTATACGGCGGCCGCCAAGGTGAAGAAAGCCTTGCAAGACGAGATCGAGATGCTGGAAAACCCCACATTCGCGATACGCAACAAATACGACGACGAGCTGACTCTCGTTCCATACGAGGATATGGACAAGAAGCTCTTGTTGGGCAACATGGCGCGTCCGCTCGAAGCCAAGCATGCCGAGCAGTTGACGGCGATGCGCATGCGCATCGCCCACGCCCTGGGCCGCGACGAAATCAGCAACAACCAGAATCCGTTCCGCCCGGAGGTCTTTATCTCGGCGTTGAACGAGGCCTGGGCTGAATTCAACCCTGATGTCGAAACCCATGCCCTGGTGCTTCCCTTGTTCAAGGAGGACGTGTTCCTCGATCTCGGGCCGGTCTATACCGAGCTGAACAGCGCCATGGCAGAGGGCGGCATCCTGCCCGAGCTGGCCGATCTGTACAACATCAAAAAAACTACCAGAGGCGGGCCGGTCAAGTCCAAGGCGGACAAGCTCAATCAGGCGGCGCTGGATCAGCTGCGCAGCATCCTGAACCCGCAAGAACTGGCCCCTGCCGCCCCCATGATGCCCGCCGTCGAGAATTTCGCCGGCGTGCCCATGATCCCCGGCATTCCCGGCCTGCCCAATATGCCGCCCATGCAGGCGGCGCAGTCAGGCGCCGGCCAGTTTGCCGCCGCGCCGGCGGCGGACGGCGGCTTCCCGCAAATAGACGCCGGCATGGCCGGGGCGGCACAGCAGCAACCGATGATGATGCAGGTGCCGGTGTCGAGCGGCCTGGTCAATTTCCTGTCGAATCTCAATGCCTCGCACTCGCTCTACCAGGCCAGCGCCATGCCTGCCGCGGCCGGCATGCCCATGCGTTCCATGCTGGGCAATGTCAAGGC
>DASVYZ010000401.1:0-2406 GCA_036391935.1 Burkholderiaceae bacterium
CGCTGCGCCTAGTATTCGGGCCTTTCCTGGGGCTGCGCGCCCCCTGCCGGAGTTCATAACAGGCTCTAGGCACTGGTATTGACGATATTGCCTATATTGCCCATCGGCCCGTGGTTTTGCAGATCGGTCGCCAGCGCCGAGAGGAAGTTGCTCAAGGTGGTCGAACTGCCGGTGTCGCCGAGTGCGCCGACCATGTTTTGAAAACTCGTTTCGAGCGCGCTGTCGGCGCTGCCGGTACCGGATGTACTGGACGTTGCCGACGAGGACGTCGAGGACGTCGAGGAGGTGCTGCCGGAGGTGCCGGTGGACGAAGACGAACCCAGCGCCGCAATCAGGCTTTGCAGGCTGGATGCCAGCTTGCCCGCGCCGCCCGCGTCATTGGCTGCGTCGGTCGAACCGCTCGAAGACGAGGAACTGCTGCTGCCCTGGGCTTGCAAGGCCGCCATCAGGCTTTGCAGGAAGGCGCTGATTGCCTGGCCCGCATCCGAGCTGCTCGACGAGGTGCTGCTCGAGTCGGAACCGGTCGCGCCGCTCGATGCGCTAACGCTGCTTGAACCGCTGGCGCCGGCGACGCCGATTGTCGACAAGGCATCGGCAATCGCGCCGATCAGGCCGGCGCCGGCACCTCCCGGCGGAGGCGGCGGCATATTGCCGACAGGATTGTTCGAACTGCTGTTGGCGGATTGCGAATTGCATGCGGTTTGCGACGTGGAATAGTGATAGCTGCTGCTTGCGACGCTGCTGACAGACATGGCGAGCTCCTTGAATGGGATGGATAAGGCGTTGCGCGCGTCGACGAGGCGAGCGCTTGATGAATATATCGGCGGCCTTGTCCGCTACGCGAGGGGGTGTTCGGTAAAACGGCGTAAAGTTAGGTTAAGAACCAAGCCAGGCGGGAAAGTGAAACGGAATACCCTGCCTGTTCCGCGTTTTGCGGTGCTTCGATCTCGCTTCGCCGCCATCTTGGTCCGCGCAATCCCGCTGCGGTTCTCATCGTGTAGACCCAGGCCACCTTGCCGTTGCGGATTTCGCCCATGATCAGCGTATTGCTGGTGATCGCTTCATGGTCGGCTGGCGAAGAGGGCCTGAAGTAGCGGGTGACGACGGTTGACGCCGTATGCCGGTCCAGGTGCTCGAGAGCGTGCTTGATATCGGGGCCGTTGTCGGATTTGGCCTGGCCCATCGCCAATGCCGGCAAGCGCAAGGCATCGTAGGTCTGTGCCGCCGTCAGCGCCGATGGGCAGGTGCAGCGACATGTGCCCTGGCGTCTCCAGGTCTTGCTTATGGCGTGATGCAGATTACCCCATGGGGGTGCGTTTGCGCACCACCATGGGGTTTTTGGCGTATGGGGCGGGGGAGTTACTTGCTCGGCGGCTTGGTGCGCGCAATCGTGCTGCGGTTCTCGTCTTCCTTGTAGGCATAGATGACCTTGCCATTCTTGATCTCGCCCATGACGGCCATGTTGAGCGAAATGGCTTCATGGTCGCTGGCCGAGAAAGGCTTGAAGTAGCGCGTGATCACGGTCGACGCCGTATGCTGGTCGAGGTTCTCCAGCGCGTGCTGGATTGACACGCCATCGGTCGAGTTGGCCTGGTATATGGCCAGCGCCAGCAGGCGCAGCGCGTCGTAAGTCTGGGCCGCGGCCACAGCCGAGGGGATGCGAGTGACCTTGTTGAGCTTGCGGTAAGCCAGCGTGAATTGAGAACTCGACGAGCTTGCGTCGTTTTCGATGAAGGTCACGACAGTGCGCGCGCCTTCGGCGGCGTTGCCGGCCTTGGCGATGAAGGAATCCTGCGACAGGGTCCAGGGGCCGACGATGGCCTGATGCATCTGCAATTTCTCGGCCGTCTTCGCGATATTGGCGGCGTCGCCGGCCAGGCAATACAGCACCATCGCCTGCGCACCGCTTTCCTTGATGCGGCGCAGTTGCGCCGTCAGGTCGGCATCGCCGACCTTGAAGCTTTCGACCGCGGCAGGTTTCAGGCCGCGCTTGTCGAGTTCAGCCAGCAGGCTGGCCTTGCCATTGGTGCCGTAGGGGCTTTCATCATGGATCAGCGCGATGTGGTCCATTTTGCGCCTGTCGATCAAGTCGTTCAGGATCACCACGGGCTGGATGGTATCGGAAGCCGAAGTGCGGAACACATAGCTGACCGGGTAGGCCGGCGGCATGAAGCTCTTGGTCACGACGGCGCCGGTCGCGCCGCTGACGATCACGGGAATCTTTGCTTCCTGCAAGATCTTCGCGGCCGGCAGGGCCACACCCGTATTGCCGAAGCCGACCACGGCCACCACTTTTTCCTCGATCATTTCCTTGGCGATCGCCGCGCCGCGCTCGGGATTGGCCTGATCGTCGCGTTCGATGATTTCGACCGGGTGGCCGATGATGCCGCCGATCTGGTTCACGTC
>DASVYZ010000402.1:0-2663 GCA_036391935.1 Burkholderiaceae bacterium
CTCGATAGTCTGATTAGCGAAGTCGACGGCATGCCGCTCTTGTCAGACGAAAAGCCCGTCGTGCCGGTTACGCAACCCAAGCCGGTGCGGGTGCAAAAGCCCGACTCCAAGGCCAAGGATGCCGCGGCAGCAGGTCGCGGCGGTCGCGACAGCCAATGGACGTCGGCACTGGAAGACAAGTGGCAGAGCTGGAGCGACGAAATGTGGGGAGAAGTCAGGCAATTGATCCGCGTGCGCACCATCGAGTCGCCGGACGCCTTGCTGCTCTCGCCCTCGCAATCCTACTTCGCGCGCGAAAATCTCAAGCTGCGCCTGCTGAATGCGCGCCTGGCGCTGTTGTCCCGCAATGAAGGCGCCTTCCGCAGCGACATGATCGCGGCGCAAGACGAAATCGCCAAGTATTTCGATACGCGCGCCCGCCAGACCCAGGTGGCGCAGGCGCTGTTGAAACAGGTGCAAAGCAGCAACCTCTCCATTGAAATGCCCACGCTTTCCGAGAGCTTGAACGCAGTGCGCAACTACAAGGCGAAATAATGCGGTTTTTTCTCTGGCTGGTTCTGCTTTTCACCGTCGCGATCTGCATCGCCGTCGCCGCCCATTTCGATCCGGGCAATGTCGTGTTCTTTTACCCGCCGACGCGGGTGGACCTGTCGCTCAACCTGTTCCTGCTGCTGGCGCTGGCCATCTTCCTGGCGCTGCACTTCATCCTGATTGCCATCGGCACTGCGCGCGATCTACCCGGCAAGGTGGCGGCCTACCGCCGCGAAAAGCGTGACCGCGAAGGCAATAAGGCGCTGCGCGATTCGCTCAAGGCGCTGTTCGAGGGGCGCTTCGGCCACGCCGAAAAAGCCGCCAAGCGCGCCGTGGAATCGCCCGAGAATGCCGGTCTGGCCGCGCTGATCGCCGCCCGTGCCGTGCATCGCATGAGTCAGACCGAAAAGCGCGACCTCTGGCTCTCCGCCATCCAGGACGACCAGACGCTCAAGACCGCGCGCCTGATGACGGCCATCGAACTCATGGTCGACGGCCACCAGGCTGAGGAGGCGCTGGAAGCGGTAGCCGAATTGAACGCCAGCGGCACGCGCCACATCCATGCGCTGCGCCTGGCACTGAAAGCCAACCAGCGCGCGCGCAACTGGAGCGAAGTGCTGCGCCTGTTGCGCTCGCTCGATAACCACAATGCGTTGCACCCCGCCGTTTCACGCCGCATGCGAGAGCTGGCCTATGAAGCCTTGCTGGGCGACCGTAATCACGACGCCGAATCGATCCGCAACCTGTGGCATACCGTACCCGCCAACGACCGCGTGCGTCCCTTCGTCGCGGTGCGCGCCGCCGAAACATTTAACGCCTGTGGCTTGCATGACGAGGCGCGCGGCATCGTCGAACGCGCCCTGGCTGCGGAGTGGGACGACAAGCTGGTGCGCGCCTACCGCAAATCGGCCGCGCCGGAAGGCACACCCACACTATTGGCCCAGATCGACCGCTGCGAATCCTGGGGGGCGGACCGTCCCGGCGATGCCGAGCTGGCCTTGACGCTGGGTACCTTCTGCCTGCGGCAAAAGCTCTGGGGCAAGGCGCAGCGCCACTTGGAGCAGGCACTGTCGGACGCCATCGAGCCGGCCGTCATGCGCGAGGCCCATTTGAAGCTGGCGCAACTGCACGAGGCGCTGGAACAGCCGGAGCAGGCCGCAAATCATTATCGGCAATGTGCGTTAGCCAGCGTGCTTTGAATCGCATGGTTTTGCAGGGCTGTCGCACGCTGCGCTTTTCCACCCGCAATCCTGTAATCGCGGTGATCGCGGCTTAAAGGCTTCATTCTCGGGCCGGAAGGGGCGAAGCCAGGGGCGGCCACCTGCTGCGTTGCACAAAAGACAGCCAAAAACCGCTATAATTCAGGCCGAAACCTATCCTTCTATCCGTGATCCACCCAGCGAGTTTCCCATGAGCCTGAATCTAGTCCCCGCCGGCCGCGATGTGCCGAACGATTTCAACGTCATCATCGAAATCCCGATGAATGCCGATCCGGTCAAGTATGAAGTGGACAAGGAGTCCGGCGCGATTTTCGTCGACCGCTTCATGTCGACCGCCATGCATTATCCCTGCAACTACGGCTATATCCCGCATACCATCTCCGACGATGGCGACCCGGTCGACGTGCTCGTCATCACCCCGTTCCCGCTGTTTCCCGGCGTGGTCGTGCGCTGCCGTACCATCGGCATGCTGAAGATGACCGATGAAGCCGGCGGCGACGCCAAGCTCCTGGCCGTGCCGGTCGACAAGATCCTGCCGATCTACACGCACTGGCAAAAGCCGGAAGACTTGAACGACCTGCGCCTGCAACAGATCCAGCATTTCTTCGAACACTACAAGGATCTGGAGAAGGGCAAATGGGTCAAAATCGAGGGCTGGGTCGGCCCCGACGAAGCCAAGGCGGAAATCATGGCCGGCGTCGAAGCCTATAACAAGGCGGCCAGCAAACCCAACTTCTGATTCCAGACAGGCGGCACAGGCCGCTTCGGATCAGCGCAAGCCCCGGTTTTGGCGAAACCGGGGCTTTTCTTTTTGTATCTGGCATTTCGGTATCACGGCCATGACGGAAATTACGGCCGCACAAGTGAGCGCCCTGCACGGCGACACCACCCTGCTGTCGGACTGGATCGCCA
>DASVYZ010000403.1:0-3067 GCA_036391935.1 Burkholderiaceae bacterium
CTTCCCGCCTGCCGGCCCCCTCCCAACTCAATCCTATCGTTTCCGCGCCGTCCTGCTGCAGCAGCCAGGCCCAGGCATGCGGCTGCTCGCGGCAATCCTGGTAGGGCGCAAACGGTTGCGGCAAGACGGTGTCGTATGCCACCAGCAGCACTTGCGGCGCACCATCGGCCAGCAAGCCGCAGGCTTCGATGACGGCGTGCTCGATGGAACTGGCACCGCCTGCCACCGCCAAATGATTGGCCTTGTCGCCGCGCGCAATCGAAAACAGGCCGGCGCCGGCGTTATGCACGGCCAAGCCAAAACTCGCGGGAGAAAGCGGGGTGCCAGTGCCGAGATCGCTCAATAGTTCGAGAGCGCGTGCCACGTCGCCATGGCGCGAACAAAATACGGCCGGGACGCCGCTCTTGCCGTCCGCACAGCCGTATGCCGCCTCATCGGCCACACGATAGGCAACTTCAAGCGCCATCTTGCCGAGGAAACCGGCACGCCGGCGCAACATGGCCGGCATCTGCTTTACGCCCGGCTCGGGGCCCGTACCGATTTCGAACGGCGCGTCGGCCCAGGCATTCCAGGCTTCCGGCGTTTCGATGCCCGGCGCCCAAGCCGCATGGCCTGCAATCGAAAAAGTGACCTCATTCACGCGCATCAACCTATTCCTGAGGTCAGCTTTTGCTAATTTACCGACGCCCGGCATGCAGCGAGACGAAACCTGCGGCGCACTGCGCCGGCAAAGCTCCTTCTCCCTACCCCTGTTAACTCTCCCGTTCCGGGATTTCTTATAATCTTTTGCCCTGACTTGGTGCTCTGGCACAGCCACAAAATACCGGAAGTCAAGCCGGGCAAATTATAAACTACGTCCCTCGAAAGACAAACCTGGAACGGACATGATTCAAGCCCAAAAAACTCTGTCCGGCCTCGGTTCGCGCTCGACACAGCCGGCTTTTCGCCGACTTTGCGGCAAGAATCGCCTGCCGATACGTAAAAAACGGCTGGTTTTGTTGAGCGCCACTCAACAAAACTGACAGTGCGGCAAGAAAAGGCGGCAAAAAGCACGCAAAACTTGCTTTTCACTGCACATTGCATGGTTTGTCACCTCGATAAATTTAACGTTTCCCATGTGCATCTTTTTTGTGCCGAGCGTGAATATTCACGCATGCAGGCTCGGTTTTAGAGGGAAAAACCTAGGCTGCGCCGGAGTAAAACCGGTATGGAATTAATGCAAACGGCTGCGCGATACCGCCCGCTGATCCGGACTCGCAAGCTTGCTCATGAGAAAGCGCCGGAGCATGCCCCGGCGCCTCCAAGTTTCGCCGCCGTTCAAGCTTCCTGATTCGCACGCCTGGCCGGGTTGGCCACGCTGTTTGCCAATTCTTCGGCCTTCAAAGAACTCATCAGCGACATCAGCGTCGAGAAAGCATTGCCTTCATTGCCCCCGCCCAGCTGGATTTGCGGTACCAGCGGCACGCGGGCCGCTTCAAAGGCCTCGGCCAGACGCAGCATCACGGTTTGCATCAACTGCTTGTCGGCGCCTTCGCCTTCCAGCGCTTCGGACTTGGCCTTGATCGCGGCGGCTTCCGCTTCGCCGACCGAGCGGATCGCCGAGGCGCGGCCCGCACCTTCGACTTCCTGACGGAACTTCTCGGCCTGGGCCAGCGCCTCGATTTCCTGGCGTTTCTTCTCGGCGGCCTTGACGCTGGCGGCACCCATGTTTTCCTTGATCGAGATATCGACCAGCGAGCCGGTCAATTCCTTTTGCTTGGCTGCACGCTGCTCGGCCTCGTTCAACTCACGTTCCTTGTCGGCCGCGATCTGCTTTTGCGCGAAGGTCTCGACCTGTTCGCGGGCGATCTGGCGGTCGCGCAACTGGGCCATGATGTTGTCGATCTTGGTGTCGCCCTGCTGCGGCTTCGGCGTGCCGATCAAGACTTCCTGGAATTCCAGCGAATACATCTGGAAGCGCGCCTTCATGTCTTCCGAGGCGTTTTCCTGCAATTCGCTACGCGACTGGATCAGCTCGATGAAGGTCTTGGTCTGCGACACGTTCTTGAAGTAGGACGAGACCATCGGGTCGAGCGTCTGTTCCACCAGTTGCTTCACGTTGCCGAAACGCTGCACCACCATCGGCGCCTTGCGGTAGTCGATGTGCACCACCACCGAAAGCGGCAATTGCGGTTCGAACGCATCCTTGGTGATCAAGGTGATTTCGCGCAGATTCGAGTCGAAGTTCGAGCCGCTTTCGCCCGACTTCCACATCAGCACGAAGTTGGTCGTCGGCACCAGCTCGATCTTGCCGGCATAGGTGTTGAAGGCATA
The DNA here is from genome assembly GCA_036391935.1 of Burkholderiaceae bacterium. GTDB lineage: Bacteria > Pseudomonadota > Gammaproteobacteria > Burkholderiales > Burkholderiaceae_D > PKWO01. The sequence continues at coordinate 2,314 of DASVYZ010000403.1, forward strand.
CTTGCCCGGCATCAGCGGGTCGCGCCAGACGCCGCGGCAGCCGGCTTCGACCAGCTCGCCATGGCTGTATTCCTTGCCCGAGAGGTCGTCGCCCTTGCGGCCGGTGTAGGACACCACCACGCCGACATAGCCGACCGGGATGATGGTCTTGCGGATGAATTCGACCGTGGCGAACAGGCGGTTGATGTAGTAAGTGCCTTCCACCAGCACCCGCTCCTGGCGCCCGCGCCTGCCGCCGGCGGCGAGGAACTTTTCCGGTTCCTGGTAGGAATTGTGCGCATCGCCCACGTCCGGCGCCAGCAGCTCATCCTTGGGCAGGCCTGGGCCGTCCTGCACGGTGACGATGGCCAACTGGTCCGAATCGTGCGCGCCATCGGCTTCCTTGATCACCACCGGGCGGAAGGCAAGGCGCTCCACCAGCACGCCGCGCATCTGTTCGTAATACTCCACTTCCTTGGCGTTGAGCGAAAGCGAATAGGTGGCTTCCTCGGTCATGACGACGAACATGGCCGGGTTGATCACGTGCGTGCCTTCGCGCAGGATCTTGCGCTGCGGCCCCTTTTGTCCGCCGCCTTCAAGGAAGGCGCGCACGTCGAGGAAGTCGGACACCTTGGCATTGTCGGCCAGGGTCTGGCCCACGGGCAGGTCGATGCCGTCACGGGCGAACACATAGCCGATCTTGCCCTGCGTGACCGAGATCATTTCACGGATGTGCACGCGGTATTGGAGCGGCGGAAAGAAATGGAAGCCGCCG
>DASVYZ010000404.1:0-2570 GCA_036391935.1 Burkholderiaceae bacterium
TGACGGCGACGGCACGCCGCGCCTGTTCGTCGGCACGCGCCAAGCGATCGGCGAGCCGGCGGTGCAATTGAGCGTGGAATACAATTGCTCGCAGCAGTCGCGGCGCGATTACCAGATTTTGCTCGATCCGGAAAAGGCCAATGCGCCTTTGACGGTCAATGCGCCCGCCGTGCCGGCAAGCAAGGTGGCCCCGGCGACACGCGCGGCGCCACCCACTTCCGCCGTGGCGGCTGCGGGCGACGCGGCGGCAGCGCCGAAAAAGATGCGGCATCATCGCGATAGCGATACTGCGGCGCTTCCCGCAAGTGAGATTACGGCGGCGCCGTCGTCGGGCTTGAAATCGAGCACGGCGCTTGAGAGGAAGCGCAGCAAGCGTGCGGCCAGGGTTTTCCGCAATGTCTTGCACCTGGGCGACGACGCCAGCGTGGACGACAACTTGAACGGCGTCGAAGGTTTGCACCTGTCCCTGTCGCACGGCTTGAACGGCGAGAACGGCGACCTTGATGCCAGGAACCCGCCGGCTGTGGCGCCCGCGGACGCTGCAGCCCCGGTTGCCGCGACCAATGCCGACGCCGCACTCAAGGAGCTGCAGGCCAAGATCACCAGGCTCGAGGCGGAAACCGATGAGTTGAAGAAGCTCAACGCCCAGCAGATGGCCGCCCTGGAAGCTGCGCGCAAGGAGAAAGAGGCGCAGGGCGGCCAGATTTATTTGTATGGTCTTTTGGCGCTTTGCGTCGCCGCGATCGCCTGGCTGGCTTGGCGTTCGCGCCAGATCCAGGCCGGCATCAACCACTCATGGGAAGATGTCTTGCCCGGGGAGAAGGAAGAGCGGCCGACCTCGCGTTATCACACCTCGATGGACGAGGACGACGATTTCCTCGATCAGCCGGCCAAACCCAAGCCCAGGCCGATGGCCGACGCGCCCGATACCGACATCGATCTCGACGCGCTGGATGATGTTCCTTCCGTGGCGGAGCCCGCTGTGCGCCGGGATGATTTCATGGCCACGTTGGCCAGGCAGCTCCCCGGCGAACCGGAGGCGGGTGAGGGCGAATACAAATTCCCCGGCAACGTGCGCCAGGCTCTGCCGGATGCCGAAGAAATCCTCGACGAAATCCAGCAAGCCGAATTCTGGATGGACATGCAGCAGCCGCAGCGCGCCATCGAAATCCTCGAATCGAACTGGGGCAGCGAACGGCCGAGCTCGCCGTTGCCCTGGCTCTATCTGTTCGACTTGTACCGCATGGTGGGCGACAAGGACAAGTACGTCGAACTGGCCGAGCGCTTCGAGCATATTTTCAATGGCAGGGTCATTCCCTGGGAAGACCGCGAAGCGCTGCTGCACCAACGCAGCCTGGAAGACTTCCCCGTGCTGTTGAAGAAGATCACGCAGCTCTGGGGCACGGAAGAGATCGTGCCTTTCATGGAAAACCTCTTGATCGACGACCGCGACGGCCGGCGCCAGGGTTTCGATCTGATGGCTTACCGCGACATCCTGTTCCTGGCCAACATCGCCTATGAAGTCCGCGAGTCGAGCCCGCCGGCCATGGCCCATGAGGCCGACGGGCTGGATTGGTCCACGATTCATCATCTATAGCGTCCAGACGCATTTCCCGTCCTTGTTGCAAGCCTCTCCTTGCCCACAGCGGGCGCCTGTCTTCCATGCGTTAACGAATTTTAAAAAATTAAAATTATCTCAAAGGAATTTTTATTTTTGAAAATATCGCCAGTCTTTTGCATCGATTAAAAATATTTGAAGCCGCCGATTGAATACCCAAACAATCTGTAGCATTCTAGAATTCCCGGTTGATTCAAAGGTGCTTCCGGCCATGAAACGCAGGCTGAAAAGCGCGCCGAAAAGCGGGCTGAATTCGACCGGAAATCCAGCGCATCCGCCGGCCGGCGACCCAACACTACCAAGGAGAACCTTCCATGACCACCCGTTATACCCAAGACCACGAATGGCTCAAGAGCGAAGCCGACGGCACCGTGACCGTGGGCATTACCGCTTACGCGCAGGAACAGCTGGGCGACATCGTGTTCGTGCAATTGCCGGAAGTCGGCGCCAGCCTCGCCAAGGGCGATGAAGCCGCCGTGATCGAATCGGTCAAGACCGCAGGCGAAATCAACATGGCTGTTTCCGGCACCGTCACCGAAGTCAATGGCGCGCTGGCTGACGAACCGGCCAAGGTCAATGAAGACCCGCTGGGCGCAGGCTGGTTCTTCAAGGTCAAGACCAGCGACTCGATCGACGGCTTCATGGACGAAGCCGCTTACGCCGCTTACGTCAAGGATTTGGGCTAAGCCGCACCCGCCATACCGTTATCGAAATTGATTTAAGAAAGAGGAATACCATGAGTCAGCATCGTCCCGCATTGGCGGATCTGGAGCAACACGGCGACTTCGTCGAACGGCACATCGGTCCCGGTGCCGCCGAGCAGAAGGCGATGCTGGCGCAGCTGGGTTACGACAGCATGGATTCCTTCATCAAGAAGGTTGTACCGGCTTCGATCCTGCGTCAGGACGAGATGGCCCTGGACCATTCGATGAGCGAACCCGAAGTGCTCGAA
>DASVYZ010000405.1:0-4098 GCA_036391935.1 Burkholderiaceae bacterium
ATAGCGTCAAGGGCGGTTTTGCCGGCTTGTCCATGAAAGGGCAGGCGGCGCGCCCGGCGCGGCCCAGGATCGGCAAGCTGCCGGCGCAGGCCGCCGTGCCCTTCATCCCCGGCTTCGACAATTTGACGGGCTATGTCGAAATGAACGAGCACGGCGGCGATATCGCGCTCGATTCGAGCAACCTGCAGATCGAATTGCCCGGCGTGTTCACCGAAGCCATGGTGCCGCTGCAAAAACTGGCTTTTCAAGCCAACTGGAATTTTCAGGATGCCAACAAGATGCTGCTTTCCGTCGCCAGCATGGATTTGGCGCGCGAGGGCCTGGCCGCTTCGGCTTCCGGCACCTACCTCGTCACCAACCAGCCCGGGGCCAAGGCCACGGGCTATGCCGACTTCAGCGCCCACATCGATCGTTTCGATCTCAACAAGATCGATCAATATCTGCCGGTCGATGCCGAAGAGCATTTCCGCGAGTGGATCACGCATGCCCTCCTGGGCGGAACCCTGCGCGACGCGACGGTCAAGCTCAAGGGCAACATGAGGGATTTCCCCTTTCGCGCCAATCCCGGCGAAAAGCCCAAAGGCGAGTTCGCCGCCGAAGGCAAGATCGTCGACGGCGTGCTGAACTACGATCCGCGCCCGAGCCCGCGCGATCCGCGCAAGCCGATGTGGCCCTGGCTGGAAGACATCCAGGGCACGATCAAGATGGACCGCACGCGCTTGCAGATCACGGCCAACCGCGCCAGGACGCATAACGCCGTCGTGGCCGAAGCTGATGCCGTGATCGATGAAGTCGGATCACCCAAGGGCGTGCTCGAGGTGAACGCAACCATCAACGCCGGCATGCCCGATTACCTGGCCTATATCCAGGACAGCCCGGTGCAGCAAATGATAGGCGGCTTCACCGACGAGACGCGCGCCACCGGCAATGCCAGGCTGGGCTTGAAACTGACCATGCCGCTGTCCCACATGATCGATAGCAAGGTGTCGGGCAAGCTGCAATTCCAGGGCGACGACATCGCCTTGCTGGCCGGCCTGCCGCCCTTGAACAACAGCACCGGGGCGCTGGAATTTTCCGAGCGCGGGTTCAATATCAACAACGTGCGCAGCAACTTCCTCGGCGGCCCGGCCACCATCAGCGGCGGCGGACCGGGCGATACGGCGGCAATCCGCGCCGATGGCATGCTCACGGCCGAGGGCGTGCGCAAGTACGGCGCCGAAAACGGCTTCGGCAAGCTGGCGCAGCACCTCACGGGCAGCACGCATTACACCGTGGCCGTCAACGTGCGCAAGAAGCACACCGACCTCGTCGTCGATACCAACCTGGCCGGCCTGGGCCTGGACTTGCCCGCGCCCTTGCACAAGGATGCGGGCGAGAGCCTGGCGACGCGCTTCGAAATGCTGGGCATGAATTCGGCCGACCCCAGCCTGCAGCGCGAAGAAATCAAGATCGCGCTCGGCGCGGCCATCAACGCGCGCTACGAGCGCGAAAAGGCTGCCGATCGCAATGCGCCCTGGCGCCTGGCGCGCGGCACCATCGGCGTATTCTCGCCGACCGCGCCGCCGGCCAAGGGCGTCCTGCTCAATGTCAGCCTGAAGTCGCTCAACGCCGACGCCTGGAATGACCTGATCGCGGCCGTTGCCGGCGACAAGGCGCCTTCCGGCAACACGCCGTCCGGTGGCGGTCTGGCCGATCTGTTCAATCCCGATACTTTCGTCATCCATGCCGGCGAGATGACCGTGTTCGGCCACAAGTTCGACAACGTGAGCCTGAATGCCAGCCGGCAAAACGACATGTGGCAAGCCAAGGTCGGTTCCACGCAGGTGACGGGGAACCTCAGTTATACGCCGCAAGGCAAGGGCCTGGTGACGGCCAAGCTCGATTCGCTGGTCATCCCGCGCTCCGGCGCCGGCGACGTGGCCGACATCCTGCAAGGCAAGAGCGTGACGCAGGAATTGCCCGCGCTCGACATCGAAGCACAGAATTTCGACTTGCTCGATAAGCATCTTGGCAAGCTCATCGTGAAAGCCAGCAATGGGCGCCGTGACGGCGCCAATGTCTGGAACATCGACGACCTCGAAATGGACAACCCCGATGCCAGCCTGAAGGCCAAGGGCGACTGGGTGATCCGCAACAACCAGAACCGCTCGCGACTGTCCTACACGCTGGAGTTGAAGAATGCCGGGGGCACGCTCGACCGGCTCGGCTTTCCCAACGTGTTAAGCAAGGGCAAGGGCAACATGGTCGGCGAACTGACCTGGAACGGTGTGCCTTATTCGCTCGACGTGCCCAGCTTGTCGGGCAAGGTCAGCGGGTTGACGGTCGAGAAGGGGCAGTTCCTCAAGAGCGATGCCGGCGCCGCCAAGCTGCTCGGCGTGTTGAGCCTGCAATCGCTGCCGCGGCGTCTGACGCTGGATTTCCGCGACGTTTTCTCGTCCGGATTCGCCTTCGATACCGTGACCATGACCGCGGCTATCGACAAGGGCGTGCTCAATACCTCGGACTTGAAGATGGCCGGGCTCGACGCGCTGGTCTTCATGGAGGGCAGTGCCGATATCGTCAATGAAACGCAGAATCTGCACGTCACGGTCGTGCCCAAGCTCGACGCCGGCGCGGCCTCGCTGGGCTACATGCTGGTGAATCCGGCAGTCGGGGTCGGCACCTTCCTCGCGCAATTGTTCCTGCGCGACCCGCTATCGAGGGCCTTGACCGAGGAAATGGACATTACCGGCCCGTGGAGCGACCCCAAGGTGACCAAGACCAGCCGCAAGGGAGACAAGAAGGGCCCCGAAGCCGATGCGGCTGCCGCAGGGGCTTCAAGCGGAAAGCGAGATCGGACATGAGCAAGGAAATGAAGGTTGCCGCGGTGCAAATGGTGTCGACGCCGGAGCCGCGGGAAAATTTTGCCGTGATGCGGCGCTTGGTGGCGCAAGCCGCCGCCGAAGGCGCGCAACTGGTGCTGCTGCCGGAATACTGGCCCATCATGGGCATGCATGAGCGCGACAAGGTGGCGCATGCGGAAGACCCGGGAGCGCCGGGGCCGATCCAGCAATGGATGGCGCAGCAGGCGAAGGAAAACCAGGTCTGGCTGATCGGCGGCACGCTGCCGCTGAAGGCCGGGCCGGACAAGGTGCTCAACACCACGCTGGTGTTCGACGCCGAGGGAAAACGCGTGGCGCGCTACGACAAGATCCACCTGTTTTCCTTCGTCAAGGGCGACGAATCCTACGACGAGGCGCGCACGATCGTGCCGGGCGGAAAGGTGCAAAGCTTCGAAGCCCCGTTCGGCCGCGTCGGTCTCTCGGTGTGCTACGACTTGCGCTTCCCCGAGCTGTTCCGCGCCATGGGCGATTGCGCCTTGATCGTGGTGCCGGCGGCCTTCACTTACACCACCGGCAAGGCCCATTGGGAATTGCTGCTGCGCGCCCGCGCGATCGAGAACCAGTGCTACGTGCTGGCTGCGGCGCAGGGCGGCAAGCATGTCAACGGGCGCCGCACCTGGGGGCATAGCATGCTGATCAATCCCTGGGGCGAGGTTGAAGCGTTGTTGGCCGAAGGCGAGGGCACCGTGGCCGGAACGATTGATCCCAGGCAATTGGCGAGCGTGCGCGAGAGCTTGCCGGCCTTGAAGCACCGCAAGTTGTGAACCAAGGAATGTGGGTGGAAAACCGCGACGTGAATTTGTGCACTCCGCTCCGCAATCCGCTATCCTTATCCCATACGGCGCCGGTGCGCCTGTGAAAGACTTGTCATGAAAGCATTCGAACCCAATCTCCAGGCGCTCGCCGTTGCGCGCGACGTCCTCCTCACCCCGTTCGGCCTGGATGAGGCCAAGCTGATCAAGGCGCTCGGCACCATGTTTACGCACAAGGTGGATTACGCCGACCTGTATTTCCAGTTCACCAAGAGCGAGGGCTGGAGCCTGGAGGAGGGCATCGTCAAGACCGGCACCTTTTCGATCGACCAGGGCGTGGGTGTGCGCGCCGTTTCGGGCGACAAGACCGCGTTTTCCTATTCCGACGACATTTCCGAAAAAGCCCTGCTCGATGCCGCCGCCGCCACGCGCACCATTGCGCGCCGGGGTGCCGGCAAGGTCAA
>DASVYZ010000406.1:0-3848 GCA_036391935.1 Burkholderiaceae bacterium
CTGAAGGACAAGGCTGGCGTCAAGATCGTGCGCGAAAGCGCAATCAGCGCACCGGCTCCGGCGACCGGCCCCAACTAAGCCTGGCTACCTCAAGTCAATGCCGCCTTTCCCTGCAAGGGGCAAGGCGGCTTTTTATTTCCTTTATATTGTCCCTACTTTGCCAGCAGTGGCTTGAGCGCGAGCCAGACGTTGTCGGCCAATGCCGGTTCGGCTTTTGCTATCGGATGCAGGTTGTCGCCCTGGAATAGCTGCGGCTTGTCGGCAATGCCGTTGAGCAGGAAGGGCACAAGCGCAGTCTTGTTTTCCTTGGCCAGTTTGCCGAACATCGCGGCGAACCGGTCGGTATATTCAGGGCCGTAATTCGGCGGCAATTGCATGCCGACCAGCACCACCTTGGCATGCGCTTTTTGCGCCGCGTCGATCATGGTCTTGAGATTGGTTTCTGCTGCTTTCAACGAGAGACCGCGCAAGCCGTCGTTGGCGCCGAGTTCGATCACAACGATCGCCGCCGGATGCTGCTTCAATAATTCCGGCAGACGCGTGGCGCCGCCGCTCGTGGTTTCCCCGCTGATGCTGGCATTGATCAGGGTGGCATCGATCTTTTCCTGTTCCAGCTTTTGCTGCAGCAGCGCGACCCAGCCTGCGCCGCGCGGCAAGCCATATTCGGCCGACAGGCTGTCGCCCAGCACCAGGATCGATTTTGATGCAGAATAAGCGCTCGAAGCCGGCAGCGCCAGTGCGAGCGCCAAGCCTAGGCGCAGCGCCTGCGTTGCTAAGACTTCCGTGCTCCATTTTTTGATGCCGACCTGCATGCCTGACTCCTTATCCCCAGCCATTTCCAATTTACCCTATGCCGTCGAGGTTGCCGGTCTCGGCAAACGCGTGGTCGATGCCAGCGGCGAATTGACCATACTCGATCAGATCGATTTTACCGTGCGCTCCGGCGCCACGCTGGCCATCGTCGGCGCCTCGGGATCGGGCAAATCGACCTTGCTCGGCTTGCTGGCCGGCCTCGATACCCCGACTTCAGGTACGGTCAAGCTCGGCGGTGTCGACATTTTTGCGCTCGACGAGGACGGCAGGGCGCGGCTGCGCAAGGAGAAGCTCGGCTTCGTGTTCCAGTCCTTTCAATTATTGGCGCATTTGAATGCGCTGGAAAACGTCATGCTGCCGCTCGAACTGCGTCAGGACCCGGAAGCGAAGAGCAAGGCGGAGGCTATGCTGGCGCGGGTCGGTTTGGCCAGCCGTCTGCGCCATTACCCGAAATATCTTTCGGGCGGCGAACAGCAGCGCGTCGCACTGGCGCGCGCTTTCGTCTGCGAGCCGCCTCTACTGTTCGCCGACGAGCCGACCGGCAGCCTCGACGCGGCAACCGGCGAAGCCGTCATCCGCCTGATGTTCGAATTGAATGCCGAACGCGGTTCGACTCTGGTGCTGGTGACGCACGATCCTTCGATTGCGGCGCGCTGCGAGCGTACCATCACCATTGCGGCCGGCAGGCTGGTGCGGGATTAGACGGCAGGAAAACGACTAACTCGGCAGGTTTTCAATTTTCACCGGTTCGATCCGCTCCGCCAACTCGAAGCCGAATACCTTGGAATAGAAATACAGTTCCGCATCGAGTGCGCGCTTGATGTTGGCCGCCTGACGGAAGCCATGGCCTTCCTGCTCGAAGTGGACGCAAGCCACGGGCAGCCCCTTGACCTTGACGGCGTCGAACATGGCTTCGGCCTGATTGGGAGGCACCACCTTGTCTTTCATGCCCTGGAACAGAATCAAGGGGCTGGACAGTCTGTCGGTGAAATGAATGGGGGAGCGCTCGACATAACGTTGTTTGGCTTCGGGGTAGGGGCCGATCAGCTTGTCGAGGTAGCGTGCCTCGAACTTGTGCGTGTCGGCCACCAGCGTTTCGAGATCGCCGATGCCATAGTAGCTGGCGCCGGCCTGGAATAGGTCGCGAAAGGTAAGGGCGCTCAGGGTGGTGTAGCCGCCCGCACTGCTGCCGCGTATGGCCGATCGGCGGGAGTCGACTTCGCCAAGCTGGGCGAGATGACGCGCCGCGTTGGCCGCGTCGTCGACGTCGACCACGCCCCAGCCGCCGTTCAAGCGCCGGCGGTAGGCGCGGCCGTAGCCGCTGCTGCCGCCGTAATTGACGTCGACCACGGCGAAGCCGCGGCTGGTCCAATACTGGATCGACAAATTCAGGGTGGCCGTTGTCATGGCTGTCGGTCCGCCGTGCGTCAGCACCAAGAGAGGCGGCAGCGTGCCGGCCGGCCCGGTGAACTGGGCGTTGGCCGGGCGATAGAAAAAGGCGTGGGCGGTCAAGCCGTGTTCGGTCGGGAATTCCAGCGCTTCTGGGAGAGAGAGGTTTTCCTCAGCTATTCGCAAATTATTGGCGCTACGCAGCACGCGATGCGCGCCGCTGGCGAGGTCCAGGCGGACGATGGATTTGGGCGAGCGCGGCGAACCGCCGCAAAACGCGACGAAGCCGTCCCCGGCTTGCAGGTCCGAGATCGCCTCGAACGGCACGGCGATCGGTTGCAGTTTTCCGTTTTTCTCGTCGAGTATGGCCAGATGCGAGCGGCCGCGCTGAACATAGGTACATATCAATCGGTCCTCGCCATCGAAGGCATAGGCCGACATGCCGAATATCCATTGCGCTTCGCCGAATTCGGCTTCCATGGGGCATAGCGGTTCGATAGTGCCGGCGCCCTCGCGGTACAGGTTCCACCAGCCGCTCCTGTCCGACACGAAATGCAACACGCCGCTTTTCGAATACTCGGGCTGGAAAATCGATTCGTCGGCGCCGCCGGCGACGCGCACCGCTTGCAGCAAGCTGCCGTCGGTTCCGATTTCAGCCTGCCACAATTCGGTGCCGTCCCAGGGCATATTCGGATGATCCCAGCAAATCCATGCCAGATGCTTGCCGGAAGGCGCCAGGCGCGGCGAGGAATAGAAATCGTGGCCGGTGTGCAGGACGGTTTCCTCGCCATCGGCAAGATCGATGGCGACGAGCGTATTGACGGGCTCATGCCCACCCTGGCTGTGGTCTTCGCGCACGGCAACCAGACGCTGCCTGCCGGCATCGAGGATGGCGTCGGCATAGCGCATGGATTCCTGCCGTGTCAGCGCCTGCGGTTGCTGGCCGGGAAGGCAGCGATAGAGTCGCTGGTCTTCATTGTTGCTGAAGTAAACCATGTCTCCGGCCACAAGATATTCGCCGCCGCCATACTCGTTGGCGCGCGTGCGCACGTTGAAGTCGGCGCCGGTCATGTCGGTGCAATTGCCGTCACGGTCCGCTCGCACCAGAAAGCATCTGCCTTCCTGACTGGGGCGGCCTTCGCTCCACCAGATATCTTGTCCCGCTATACGCGGCTGGCCCAGCCTGACGCTGTCGGCAACGATCAGGTCGGAGCTGATGGGAGACTTCCAGGAACCGAAGGCGGCGGCAATCTTGTCGGGCATGGTTTTGACTATACGATTCAGGGGATGCAAAGTGTAGCGCATTGGCCCGCTCGCGCGTTCGGCGATCCCTCAAGAGGCGAGGCAAATCATGGCAAACGTGGTTTGTTGTCAAATCGCACAGGAAGCAGGCTTTTTACGTCTTCGGCTTGGCAATGTGGCTGATCAGCTCATTGATCAACCTACGTACAGGCACGATCAATTCGCCCGCAGTCAAACCTATCGGCCCGACACCTTCTTCGACCAGCAGGTCGGCTGCGCTGCCGTGCAGCCATACTGCCGCGAGGGCCGCTTCCCAGGGCGGCATGCGCTGCGCCAGCAGCGCACCGCATATGCCGGCCAGCACGTCGCCGCTGCCTGCCGTTGCCAAGCCGGGGTTCCCGGTC
>DASVYZ010000407.1:0-5719 GCA_036391935.1 Burkholderiaceae bacterium
GCCGGGCCTGGAGCCTGATACGCAAAAGGAAGTATTGATTCCCTTCGTCGACCAATACGTCAAGACGGTCGACCGGGCAGCAAACAAGATTGTTGCCGACTGGGGACTGGATTACTAGCAGCGGGCAATAGGGCAACGCGATGCAATTCGATGTAATCACGCTGTTCCCCGAAATGTTCGCCGCGCTGACGCAGTCGGGCATTACCCGGCGTGCGTTTGATCAGAACAAATGTGGGCTGACGCTATGGAATCCGCGCGATTTCACCAGTGACAACCACAGGACGGTAGACGACAGGCCTTATGGCGGCGGCCCCGGCATGGTGATGCTGGCCAAACCGCTGGAAGCCGCACTCGATGCGGCACAGGCAAGGCAGCAGGCGGCAGGATTGCCCAAGCCGCGCGTGGTCTACCTTTCGCCGCAAGGCAAGGCCTTGACCCATGCACGTGTGATGCAATTGCGCGCCGAGCCCGGCTTGGTGCTGTTGTGCGGCAGGTATGAGGCGATCGACCAGCGTTTGCTGGCACGCCGTGTCGATGAGGAAATCAGCCTCGGCGATTTCGTGCTCTCCGGCGGCGAGCTGCCGGCGATGGCGCTGATGGATGCGGTGATCCGGCAATTGCCGGGCGTGCTGAACGACGATGCCTCGGCGATTGAAGACAGCTTCGTCAATGGCTTGCTCGATTGCCCGCACTATACGCGGCCCGAGGTGTACCAGGGTGAAGCGGTGCCGGCGGTGTTGCTGGGCGGGCACCATGGCGAGATTGAAAAGTGGCGCCGCGAACAAGCTCTGCGTGCGACACAGGCCAAGCGGCCCGACTTGATTGCGCAGGCGCGCGCGGCGGGCTTGCTTGACAAGGCGGATGAAAAGTTCTTGAGCAGTTTGCAGTAAATGTTGTACCCGCGCGGGAAAGAGAGAATCGGAACCGCATGTTTGAATCCCATCCTCTACCGGGCATATGAAAAGTGAAGCGCCGGCAAGATGGTCATAGGAGCTGAAAATGGACTTGATCCAAACCCTCGAAAAGGAAGAAATTGCCCGCCTCGGCAAGAATATTCCTGAATTTGCACCCGGCGACACCGTGGTGGTCAACGTCAACGTCGTCGAAGGCACGCGCAAGCGCGCCCAGGCTTACGAAGGCGTCGTCATCGCCCGTCGCAACCGCGGCCTGAATTCCAACTTCATCGTACGCAAGATTTCGTCCGGCGAAGGCGTGGAGCGTACGTTCCAACTGTACTCCCCGCTGATCGCTTCGATCGAAGTCAAGCGTCGCGGTGATGTGCGTCGCGCGAAGCTGTATTATCTGCGTGATCGTTCCGGTAAATCGGCACGTATCCGCGAAAAGCTGCCGAGCCGCCGTGCGGATGACAAGGGCGAAGAGTAATCTTCGTTGTTGCACCAAAATGCACAAGAGGGGGCGCCGCTGGCGCCCTTTTTTGTTGTGCGCCCAGCATGGGCGCAATCTAGGAGGTGGAAGTCCTCTCGTAAGCTGACCACAGCGAACGAAGCGAAGCGCAACTGCGGAAGGGTGACCAACCGTGGGAAGGAAGCGTGGAACGAAACTGCGAGCCGATGAACAAGAACCGGATATAAGGCGGTGCCGATCAGGGCGAGCGGGCAACAAACCGCGAAGCTCTCGTGGTCAAGGATCAGGCGGCGTAGATCCGGCGGTTGTGCAGGGAAGGATTGCGTTCTTACCTGGGGAGATCTCGCCTTATGCCTGAAAGGGCGACGTGGCAACGCGGAGCGAGAAGTCAGCAGAGGTCATAGTAGTCGGAGGCTGGGCCGGGAAGGCCGAAATCGCTGGCGAAGGACCGAAGGAACGGGAGGGCAAGTCTGCCTGACCATCCGAGAGGGATAAGCTTCAGATGCCCGGAAACGGGGCTCGTCAAAAGAAGTGCAACAGGTGAAGCCTGAGGTACCGATGACAGCGAAGAACTCACTCGGCCGGGTCGAGGATAGGTGAGCCCAGGCGTCATGTTCGGGTATTGGCATGCCGACCTCAACCGTTTCAACCGCCCGGTGCGGACCCGCATGCCGGGTGGTGTGGCAGGGGAGCGGATACTTGTATCCGCCCCCTATGCCGATCCCTCCCAACGTTAAAAGGAGAAACTCTTCACGCCCGAGATTGTCAATAAATTAACAATAAGAACGGGGCAGCATCAGTGGTTCCCTCTGCGCAAGACTGCTATCCCCGAACCGGTTGACGATAACGTGGAGCACATATTGAAACATACCCTTACCTTATCCAGCATGACGGCCGTGCTGGCCGGTGCCTTGTTGAGCGCATGCGGCCAGCAATCGTCCACCCCGGCAACCAACGCCCTGCCCGCCAACAGTTCGCTGCCGCCACCCGTCGCGCAGCAAGCGCCGCCCAACACGGCGCCGCCGCAGTCCACGTACAACGCACAGCCCTCAACCAATTCGCGGCCTGCGGCTTATCGTGAACCCGCGCCGCAGCCGGTGGTGAGCGTCTACCAGGATCCGCCGATCGAACAGCCGCCGCCGGTGCAGGTCAATTGGGCCCCGCCGCCGATGCTGGTGGAAGAGCCGCCGCCTCCCCCCTCGCCTGACGATACCTGGATCGGCGGCTACTGGGTCTGGCAAGGCAACTGGGTCTGGGCACACGGGCGCTGGGCGCCGCCGCCGCGCCCGGGCTATATGTGGCACAACCCTTACTATGAACATCGCAACGGCGCCGTGGTCTTTATCAACGGTTTCTGGGGCGCACCAGACGTTGCCTTCGTGGCGCCGCGGCCGGGGATACATATCGACATCGGCATTCCCCTCCCGGGCATCGAACCCGGCCCGCCGCCGGAAGGCCCGGAAGGCGTGTTCGTCCCGCCGCCGCCTGGCTCGAACTTCGGTTTGATCGTGCCGGCGCCGATAGGCACCGCGCCGGCCGTAGTGACGAGCGCCCCTCCCATCATTCATGAAGGGATGCATATCACAACCAACAACATGACGAACAACACCACGACGATCAATAACGTCAGGAATGTCACCAATACCATCAATGTGACCAACGTTACCGTGGTGGCGCCGGCCGGTGCCACGGCGAATGGCCTGGCGGTCAATGCCGTCGTTCCGGCGCAAGCGCATCTGGCAGCCGCCATGCATCCCGTGGTCCGAGCCATGGCTCCGCAGCCGGTTTCCACCAGACCGATCCCGGCCTATATGCCGGGCCATGCGCCGGCTGCGCTGCCGCCGCCGCAAACAGTTCGCGCCGAGGTGCCTCCGGCGCTGGTACGTCCGCTGGCTAGGACGGAGCCGCAGCATCCGTTGCCCGAACAACAGCATCAGGCGCCGCTGCCGCAACGCCCGGCCCCCAGACCGCAACATCCCGTGACGCCGCCGCCGGCTCAGCATCCGGATACGCCGCCGACCGGCGCACAGCATCCGTCCGAGCCGCCATATCAGCCGCAACACGAGCAGCCCAAGCCGCCCGAACACCAACCTGCACAACTGGAGCGGCACGAGCACCAACGGCCCGAACCGCCGGACGGGCAAATACCGCCGCCGCATCAGAGCGTGCATCCGATACCGTACAAGCCGGCGGAATCGTCGCCCGCTACGCATCTGCAGCCGGCGCAACCGCGCGACCCTCATCAGCCGGTGGCACAGCCCAGGGACGAGCCCAAACCGCCGCCGCCAAGTTCGAATCCTGTAGAGCACAAGCCCAGCGAGAAGAAAGATGACAAGAAACAGGGGCACGAGCAATAGCGTGCCTATGGAAGCGGCCCGGCGATGCCGGGCCGTCCTTTATTTCGGCGCCGCTTCAATAGCCGAGATCAGCCAGGAAAGCATTGGTGTATCCCAGGGTTCCCGCCTTGCCGTAATTATTGCAGGTGTCGGACGAATTATTGTCCGATTTGGCCGGAGCGCAATCGCGGTCGCGCTCGAAGGACCAGAAGTGGATGCCCCCGAGTTTGTTGGATTTGGCAAAACTCGAGACGGTCGCGGCATCGGCGATGGTAAAGGTTTCGTCGATGCTGTCGTTGCCGCCTATCATGGGTGTCAGTTCGATCTGGCTGTAGGGCACGCCCCAATAGTTATGCAAGCTCTTGGCTGCCGCGATCGACGATTGGCCCATCTCGCACTTGCCGTTTGAAAGCGTGCACAGGGCCGAATCCTCCTGCCCCGAATTGGCGAAATCCATCACCATCAGGTTGATCGTGTAATTCTTCAGGCCGTATTTCTTGATGGCGTTCATCACCATCACGCCGTACGAGCCCAGGCTTTGCGCTTCATTGCCGCCGTCAGTCGCCACCGTGAAGCTGTAGCGCAGGTGCGGATACGCCGCTTGCGCTTTGACTACGCGTTGCACCAGATTTTCCACGTCGCTTTGCGATTGCGTGTTTTCGATGTCGAAGTCGACGCCTAGCATGTTGGCGCTGTAATAGGTCTTGATGAATTTAGCGAAACCGGTGTCCGACGAGCAGGTGAAGTTGGCGCCCGCGCCGCCGGTCGATACCATGTACTTCTTGCCGGCGGATACGAAGCTTTGCACGTTGGCCGAGGCGAACGAGGACGCCGAGACGCCATTCCAGTTTTCACTGCCGCAGCTGCCCGTTGCAAAGGCCCAGGTAACCGCTTGCAGCTTGGACGGCATTGCTTTGAGCAGAATCTCGTTCGTGCCCGTCACTGCCGTGGTCAACTGGGTCGTGCTGTAGTCGCCCGAATAGAAATAGGGACTGTAGATGAAGCCGCCCGGGGTCGGGGTGGGCGTCGGAGTTGGAGTCGGTGTGGGTGTTGGGGTCGGTGTGCTGCAGGTATAGGGGCTCCAATACCAGGTGCTGATGGTGGGATCGATGCCCGCCGTGGTGGCGTGCGTGGCGACGTAGTATTTACCGTTGTCGATGACGATGGTGCCTTGGCTGTAGGCATTGTTGTTCGACCAGGTGACGGCGCCGCATCCGGCCGTCGCCTTTTGGCTCGGCGTCGGCGTCATTTTTTGCTCGACGTTGAGCGAATCCGTCGAACCCCCATCCCCGCCGCATGCCGCCAGCATGCCTGCTGCGATCCCCGTGCTGATGCCTATTGCTATCCTGGTTTTCAATTGTCTCTCCTCTCGTGGTCATGATCGTTTTTCGGGTGGGCTCGCCCGGCAAAGCGCTGGCGACCGACCTTGAAAAAAGTATGCCGAGAGAAGAGCAGGCTTGCCTTAAGGTTTGGTTAAAAAGCGATGAAATGTTGCGTCGATGCGGGGAGTAAATCTACCTATGTACAAACAGCCTGCAAACGGCGCAAATGGGCCCATCGGGCGCGCAAGCACCCTATTGCGAACGACATCGCGCACAAGATCGTGCCGCCGGATCAGACCTTGACGTTGATCACCGTACCCAGCGTGGAAGCGGAGGGTGCGCCGGTTTGCTGTGCTGCATTGGATGCAGCCGAAACCGTGGCAGCGTTGTCCAATTGGGCAATCTGCGCCTGCAAGGCAGCGATCTGCGTTTCAAGCAATTGTTCCGCCTGCGTGGGCGTAGCCGCCGCCATCGCCTCCTTGGACGTTGTGGACTCGTCTTGCGTCAATTGCTTCTGATACTGCGCCAGTTGCCTTTGCAAGGCCGCGACTTGGGCAGATGGAGACGTGTTCGACACCGCGTAGGCGGTGGACAAGGCGCTGGCGGCCGAAACTGCGGAAACCATGGTGCTCTCCTGTGCATTTCCCCCCTTTTCTTCCTTAACGACCGCCCTATTGCCGAAACTGATAGCCTTCC
>DASVYZ010000408.1:0-3500 GCA_036391935.1 Burkholderiaceae bacterium
CCGATCGCGTTGTACACGGCATTGGCGACGGCGGGCGCCGTGGCGATGTTGGAAGGTTCGGCGATGCCGTAGGCGTCGGTGGCGCTCTCGGCGCGGTAATCCTCCAATACCACGACGTCGATATCCGGCGTTTCCCGCGGCCCCAGCAGCTTGTAGTGTTCCAGGTCCGGGTTGACCATGCGGCCCGTATGCCGATCGAGAATGCGCCGCTCGAACAGGGCATAGGAAATGCCCATCAGCACGCCGCCATGCACCTGGCTCTCGATCTGTTTGGGGTTGATCGGACGGCCGCAGTCCTGCACCGCGACGACGCGCTCCACGCGGACGACGCCCGTTTCGGTATCGACCGCCACCGCCGCGAATTGCACGCCGCCCAGATCCTGTTTCCCTATGGCCGCGTCGGGTAGGCGCATGCGAAACCCGTCGTAGTCGTCGCGCCGCGAAGCCGTTTCGCTGAGGCTGTCGGTGCGCAGCAGCGCCGCCGCCTGCTTGAAAGACATGGAGCGCCCGGGATCGTTCCGGACGAAGATGCGCCCGTCGCGCGCGGCAAGCTGGTCCGCATCGGCGTGCAGAACCGGCGCGACTTCGCGGAACAGGGCTTGGCACAGGCGCCAGGCGGCGGTGCGGGCCGGCGGCGTGATCGAAGCCGTGGTGCGGCTGCCGTAGGATGGCGGCCCCGAGGGAAAATCGGTGTCGCCGATGCGCACCCTTATCTGCTCGGCACGCAAGCCGAATTCTTCCGCCGCCACCTGGGCCAGCACGGTGCCGATTCCCGTGCCGATATCCTGGACGCCGGACAGGACTTCGACGCTGCCGTCGCGCATCAAGCGCACTTCGCACGCGGCGTTGGTGTGCACGTTGCTGCTCCAGATCGACTGCGCCATGCCGATGCCGCGCTTGAGCGGCCCGGCATCGGCCGCCGGCGCGTGACGTTGCCGCCAGCCGATGCGTTCTGCGCCGATGCGCCTCTCCTCTTTTCTCACCGGGCTGGGATCGATGCGGTCGCGCAGGCTCACGGAGTCGATACCGAGCTTTTCGGCCAGCTCATCGATCGATTGCTCCAGGGCGAACGCGCCTGGCGTATTCCCGGGTCCGCGCATCGCACAACCGGGCCCGGCGTTGGTGAACACATCGTACTGCTTGCTGGAAAAATTTGCGCAGCGATAGAGCGATTCCGCATTGTTGCCGACGCCGGCGCCCAAGGCGACGCCGGCAGTGCCGTAGCTGACGAGTTCCATTGCCGTCAGGCTGCCGTCGCGTTTTGCACCGATCCACAGCTTCTGCCATGTGCCCGGGCGATTGCCGGAATCCATCTGCTCTTCCTGCCTGTCGAGGAGGATACGCACCGGCGCATTGGCCATGCGAGACAATTCGACGGCAATGTAGCCATAGTTGCCCAGCCGCGATTTGGAACCGAAGCCGCCGCCCATTCCGTCGACCAGCACGCGGACATGGCCGAGCGGCAAACCGAATGCCTCCGCCAGTTCCTGCCTGACGCCGGCGGTGAACTGGGTCGACATATAGACCGTCAGGCCGTCGCCGCGCCAATCGGCGACGATGGCATGCGGTTCGAGGCAGCAATGCGTCTGCACTTCAGTGCGGTATTCCCCCTCCACCGTGACCTCGGCCTGGGCAAAGCCCTGCGCAATATCGCCCCGCGCATCGACCGCCGGGCCGCGCACGTTACCGGCGCGCGGCAATTTGGCACGTGCGGGAAAGCCGCCTCTGCCTCCACCCGGGGCCGTCGCCGCGGTGTGGACCAGGGGCGCAGCGGCATCGCGCGCGCGATCCTGGTCGGCCACGAAGGGAAGCGGCCGATAGTCCACCCCGATCAGGCGCAGAGCCTCTTCGGCAACCGCAATCGAGACCGCGGCAACCGCGGCAACGGGCTCGCCGACATAACGCACCACGCCTTTTACCGCGTTTCCCGGCTGGGCGACCGGATAGACGCCGAGCACGCCGGGATGCCGCCGCGCCGCGTCCATGTTGATGGAGCGGACCTCGGCACAGGCATGCGGCGAACGCAGGATGCGCCCATGCAGCATGCCCGGCAGATTGATGTCCGCCGTGAAGCGTGTCCGTCCCGTTACCTTGGCGCGGCCGTTCTGCCTGACGGCAGGCCTGCCGATCACGGCCAGCTCGGCATTGGGCGCAAGCGGCGGCGGCTCGTCGGCGGGGACGGTACGCTCCGCCTTGGCCAGCCCGACACCGGCGATGCCGATGGGAAAGGAATCGACCCGCGTGTTGTCCTTGGATGACATGGTCATGGCTTCCGCCCGTCGGCCGCCGCCAGGGTCGCACTGACGACGTGCGGATAGGTGCCGCAACGGCAATAATGCCCGCAGATGGCAGCCTTGACCTCGTCGGCGCTCGGATGGGAATGTTTCCGCAGCAGCGCCGTGCAACTCAGCACCAGGCCGGGCGTGCAGAATCCGCACTGGACCGCATCATGCTCGATGAAGGCTTCCTGGATCGCATTGAGCATGTTTCCGTCGGCCAATCCTTCGATTGTGGTAACGCTGCGCGTGCCCACGTCGATGGCAAGCGTCATGCAGGAACAGACGGGCGCGCCGTCCAGCAGCACTGTGCATGCGGAACAGGCGCCGCGATTACAGGCAATCTTGGTTCCCGTAAGCTGCAATGGGCCGCGCAGCAACTCCGCCAGGGTCATGCGCGGCTCGGCCTGCACCACCACCGGCCTTTCATTGACCGTGATTGCCAGCGGCACCGCTTGCGGGCCGTAGGTCTCGGGCAGGACGCCGGCCGGCCCCGTGGCAGAAAGATCGGTTGACAACTCCCCTCCCATCGCCGCCTTCACTGCGGACGACAACGCGGTAATTTGAAGAAACCTGCGCCGCGACAATTGTGTAGGCACGATGCCTCCGCCAGGAAATCGAAAGGTGCGATTCGGCCGGGTGCGAATGCAAGCCCGGAGCGGCCGGGAACGGCATTCGCTCCTAAACCGAAGCAGCTTCCCAGAGTACAAGAACCGGCCCGCATGGGTTTTGCGTTATGTCAAACGCCCCGCCTCGCCGGTTTTCCCTGCGCGCCCGCATTGCGATTCCACCCGCGCCCGAAGCTTGTCGGGTTTTCCCTACACAAATTTGTATTGGATACTGCGACGCGAAATGTACGGTTTTCCCTCTTTTCAATTTGCCTCAAATTTGGGCATAGTTTTCAAAAAATAAAAAAAAAATAAAAATGCGCGCAAGTTGGGAGAATAGGAAATGATCCAGCCAATCGAGCATGGCGTATCAGGAAGCGTTCTACCCGCAATTTTGAAAAATGCGTCGCAGCAACATTGCGCAACATGCAGCTTGCGCGACATGTGCTTGCCGACGGGCATGAGCCTGCCCGAGACCGACCGGCTGAACAAGATCATTGTCCGCCGCCGCATCGCGCGGGGAAGCCATTTGTACAGCATCAACGATTCATTCCAAAGCCTGTATGCCGTGCGCTTAGGGCATTTCAAAACGCGCCAATTCGGGTTGGAGGGCGAC